>NZ_JBHLZP010000493.1:0-5900 GCF_042429965.1 Actinoallomurus acaciae | reverse complement strand
GCCCGTGCCGGCCGAGGCGGTCGCCTCGACGCCGGACGCCCCGGGCCAGCGCTTGCGCTCGATGCCGAGGGCCTCCACCTCGGGGTGGGCGATCAGGCACTCGTCGATCGGCTCGACCGTGTGCGAGCGGTGCCGGCGGAGGCCCACCGCGCCGTCGCGGCGTACGGAGAACTGCACGCGGGTGCGCCAGCCCAGGCCGTCCGGGGCGCCCGGCACCTCCTCGACCACCACCTCGCGCGAGATTCCGGCCACCCGGCGGAGCTGTTCCTCGACGACCGCGGCCTTGAGGCGCCGCTGCGCCGGGACCGCCACGTGCTGCCAGTCGCACCCGCCGCAGCGCTCGGGACCGGAGAACGGGCAGGGCGCGGGCACCCGATCGGGGGAGGCCTCGAGGATCTCCACGGCGTCGGCGCGCAGGAAGTTCTTGGTCTCCTGGGTGACGCGGGCGAGCACCAGCTCACCCGGCAGGGTGTGCCGCACGAAGACGACGCGGCCCTCGTGCCGGGCCACGCACGAGCCGCCGTTGGCGACGGCGCCGATCCGGAGCTCGATCGGTTCAGACGATTCCACCGGCGGCACGTGACCCCTTCGATTCGGCGTTCTGTTCGGCGTACGGACGGCGCGCGGCGCCCGGCGCGGCCGGCTCCGGGCGCCCCTTGAGGCGGTCGGAGGAGGCGAGCTGCCAGGGAACGCTCGTCACCATCACACCGGGCACGAAGAGCAGGCGCGTCTTGAGCCGCAGCGCGCTCTGGTTGTGCAGCAGGTGCTCCCACCAGTGTCCCACGACATATTCGGGCAGGAACACGGTCACGACGTCGCGCGGGCTGCGCCGCCGGACGCTCTTGACGTACTCCAGGATCGGCCGGGTGATCTCCCGGTACGGCGAGTCGAGGATCTTCAGCGGCACCGGCAGCTCGTGCGCCTCCCAGGCCTCCTGCAACTCGCCGGACTCCTCCGGGTCGACCGCGACGGTGACCGCCTCGATCGTGGACGGGCGGGTGGCACGGGCGTACGACAGGGCGCGAAGCGTCGGCTTGTGGATCTTGGATACGAGGACGATTGCGTGGTTGCGCGGCGGCAGCGCGACATCCTCGCCGGTGACGACCAGCTCGGTGGCGATCCGGTCGTAGTGGCGCCGGATGCCCCGCATCATCAGGAACAGCACGATCATGGCCACGCACGCGATCCAGGCGCCGAGCAGGAACTTCGTGATGAGGACCACGACCAGCACGATGCCGGTGACCACGCCGCCGAAGGCGTTGATCGCGCGTGAGGTCCTCATCCGGCGGCGCCGGCCGCGATCGGTCTCCGTGCGCAGCAGGCGGTTCCAGTGGCGGACCATGCCGGTCTGGCTGACCGTGAAGGACACGAACACGCCGACGATGTAGAGCTGGATCAGCGCGGTCACCGACGCGTCGTACGCGTAGATGAGCAGGCCCGCCAGGGTGCCGAGGATGATGATCCCGTTGCTGAACGCGAGCCGGTCGCCGCGGGTGTGCAACTGCCGGGGCAGGTAGCGGTTCTGGGCGAGCACCGAGCCGAGCACCGGGAAGCCGTTGAACGCCGTGTTGGCCGCCAGGGCGAGGATCAGGGCGGTCATCACGGTCACGTACGCGAAGCCGGGCGTGAAGTTGCTGAAGACCGTGTGCGCGACCTGCGCGACGACCGGGTCCTGGTCCGAGACGTCGCGCCCGGCCTTGTCGATCAGGTGGGTGCCGAGGTTCGGGTCGGCGAACTTGGCCTTGGTGATGTACGCGAGCGCGACGATGCCGGCGAACATCGAGGCCGCCACGGAACCGAGGAGCAGCAGCGTCGTCGCGGCGTTCTTGCCTTTGGGCTTGCGGAACGCCGGGACCCCGTTGCTGATCGCCTCGACACCCGTCAGAGCCGCGCAGCCGGAGGAGAACGCGCGTAGCAGCAGGAAGACGAGCGCGAACCCGCCGACGCCGACCTCGTGCCCCTTGATGGTCAGGTCGGCCGTCTCGGCGTGCAGGTGCGCGCCGAACGTGAGGCGGCCGAAGCCCCACAGCAGCATCGCGAAGACGCCGAACATGAATAGATATGTGGGAATCGCGAAGGCGACCCCGGACTCCCGGATTCCCCGCAAATTCATGATCGTCAAAATCGCGACGATGGCGATGGCCGCGAGGACCTTGTGGGGCTGGAGGAAGTGGATGAGGGCGCCGAGGTTCTCGACCCCCGAGGAGACCGACACCGCGACCGTCATCACGTAGTCGACGAGCAACGCACTCGCCACCACGATGCCGGAGTTGCTGCCGAGGTTGGTGGTGGCGACCTCGAAGTCGCCACCGCCGCTGGTGTAGGCGCGGACGTTCTGCCGGTACGACGCCACCACCGTGAGAAGGATCACGACGACGGCGCCGGCCACCCACGGGGTGAAGTGGTAGGTCGCCAGCCCCGCGATACCGAGGGCGATCAGGATCTCCTGCGGCGCGTATGCCACGGAGGAGAGCGCGTCGCTGGCGAAAACGGGCAGGGCGACCGTCTTGGGGAGGGTTTGCTCGTGCTGCTGGGCGCTGCGTAGCGCCCTGCCTAGCAGGAGCCTCTTGACGAGGTCGGGAGCCTTCGACACGTCGGTGATGGTAGTCGGTAACGGGACCGTGAAAACCCATCGTGGCATGGGCAAGTAAAACAGTGGAACCCACGGACGGGCCGGGAGTTCTATCCCGTGCCCGGCCATGTGTAGGTTTCTCAGGTCAAGACGGAGCCAAGCGGACCGGACGGCGCCGGAAAGGACGACCGTGCACATCGTGATCATGGGGTGCGGGCGTGTCGGATCGACACTTGCCCACATCCTTGAGGATAAAGGCCACAGCGTGGCCATCATCGATCAGAGCCCTGAGGCATTCCGGCGGCTGCGCGGAGGTTTCAAGGGCCGCCGTGTCACCGGTTTCGGCTTCGACCGCGACGTGCTCGTCGACGCCGGAATCGAACAGGCGTCCGCGTTCGTCGCGGTGAGCAGTGGCGACAATTCCAACATCATTTCCGCGCGTGTGGCGCGGGAGACCTTCGGTGTCGAGAACGTCGTGGCCCGCATCTACGACCCCCGCCGTGCCGAGGTGTACCAGCGGCTCGGCATCCCCACGGTGGCGACCGTGCGCTGGACCGCCGACCAGATGCTGCGCCGGCTCCTTCCCGAGGGCCCGGCGCCGCTGTGGCGCGACCCGACCGGCGACGTCGTGCTCGCCGAGGTGCAGATCGACCCCAAGTGGGTGGGGGCGAAGGTCTCCGCGCTCGAGGACGCCGCGCAGACCCGCGTGAGCTTCCTCAACCGGATGGGCGAGGCGCTGGTCCCCGACCCCGACACGGTCATCCAGGACGGCGACGTGGTCCACGTCATGGCCGTGGCGAGTGAGATGGAGCGCATCAACGACGCCGTGTCACAGCGGCCCGAGGAGAAGGCGGAGTAATGCGGGTCGCCATCGCCGGTGCCGGAGCGGTCGGCCGCTCCATCGCCCAAGAGCTCCTGGAGAACGGCCACGAGGTCCTTCTCATCGACAAGAACCCCCGTTCGATCAAGGTCGAGGCCGTCTCGCAGGCGGAGTGGCTGCTCGCCGACGCGTGCGAGATCGCCTCGCTGGACGACGCCGGGCTCGAACGCTGCCACGTCGTCGTGGCCGCGAGCGGGGACGACAAG
This sequence comes from Actinoallomurus acaciae, assembly GCF_042429965.1. NCBI lineage: Bacteria > Bacillati > Actinomycetota > Actinomycetes > Streptosporangiales > Thermomonosporaceae > Actinoallomurus > Actinoallomurus acaciae. The sequence goes on along the minus strand of NZ_JBHLZP010000493.1, from coordinate 2,242 downwards.
GTCAACCTCGTGGTCTCCCTGCTGGCCAAGACCGAGTACGGCGTCCCGCGCGTGGTGGCCCGTATCAACCACCCCAAGAACGAGTGGCTCTTCAACGAGTCATGGGGCGTGGACGTCGCGGTCTCCACGCCGCGCCTGATGTCGGCGCTCGTCGAGGAGGCCGTGAGCGTCGGCGACCTCGTACGGCTGATGACGTTCCGCCAGGGTGAGGCCAACCTGGTCGAGCTGACGCTGCCCGAGGACGCGCCGCTCGCCGGCCAGCTCGTCGGCTCGGTCTCGTGGCCGCAGGACACGGCGCTGGTCGCGATCCTGCGCGAGGGCCGGGTGCTGGTGCCCACCCCCGACGACACGCTGGAGGGCGGCGACGAGCTGATGTTCGTCGCCAACCAGGACGTCGAGGACGAGCTGGGGGACCTGCTCTCCGCCCGCTGACTCTCCGCCCGCTGACCCCGGCTGGGGGCGGCCCGTCGTCGTGCGGGCCGCCCTCACGCGTCGTGAGGGTCTCCGCGGTGGGCCTCGCGCCCCCGATGCCGTCCCGGCATCGGGCGGCTACACTCTGTAGTCACTCCAGTACGGCGATGCGCGCGTTTTGGAGAGGGCTATGCGGATCATCTTCGTGATTTTGGTGTTGGCGCTCGGCGCTTGTTCTTCGGGCGGCCATTCGGCGGGTGGACCGAATGGCCATTCTTTGTCACCGGCGCCCACGCCGGCGACGACGGGCCCGGCATTCGGTTCGCCCCGCGGCGCGGCGCCCGTCACGACACCGCCGCCGGACGACGAACCCGGTGAAGAGGCGCCGGAACATTCCGGGCCGCACAAGGTGACGTTCGCCATCCGGGGGAACGGGCGCGCCTCCGTCTCCTTCACCGCGCCGGACGGCCACCGTGGTCGCCTGGTGGTGTCGCCGCCCTGGAGCAGGACCTTCACCGTCAATGACGGCCAGAGTGTCGACGTGAACGCCCACGGCACGGGTTCCGGCGAGCTGACCTGCACGCTCAGTGTCGATGGCGAACTGGTCAAGAGCGCCACCAGCTCCGGCGGCTCCTCGACCGTCGACTGCGGGGACAGCCTCGGCTTCTGAGGGGGTCGGGCGGACCCTTTTTCTCGGGCGCTGGTGTCTTCCTTTTGGTCGAAAGACCGTTAAAGGAAACTATCGCCAAGTGCCGTGCGCGTTACCGGCCTTCGTTGTGCAGGCGGTTTTTTACCATCACTGTTTGTGACGACACGCCGACGCGCTGCTATGAGTTCGCCTCCCCGGACGGCTACAACGGGGCGTTGACAACAGCGTCTGAGCAGGTCACGGGGGACACGAATGATCGACATTTCTGGCCGCGCCGTGCGTGCCGGAATCCGGAGTATCACCGCGGTGGCGGCGGCCTCATGCCTGGCCGTCATGCCGCAGGTGACGAGTAGCGCGTCCGCGCACACCGGCGGTAAGGCCGGGAGAGCGCACGACCGTACGACTCCGAACCGGGACCACGACGGCCGCGACGGGCGCGACGGGCGCGATCGCGCACGCGGGCGTGCCGACGTCGTGGTCGACACCAAGGGGCCGCGCGGGGCGATCGTCCCGGGCAAGGCCTACAACTGGCCGTTCGAGGTGACCAACCGGGGCACCGTCCCGGCGCGGGACGTCGCCCTGACGACCACACCGAACAAGAACCTCAAGGTGCTGGCCGCGCCGCCGAAGTGCCACTGGCGCAAGGCCGGCCCGCTCGTCTGCCACATCGGCCTGCTCCCGCAGGGCAAGACCCGGCACGGGGTCATCACCGCCACGATCGTCCCGCCGGCGCACACCGGCAAGGCGCAGCGGGACCCCGTCCAGCTGCGGAACCCCATCCAGGTGTCGTGGCACAACGCACCGACACCGGAGCGGCGGCTCGCCGCCTTCCCGCCGGTCGACGTCTCACCGGACGGCTCGGACGCCGGCGCCACGCCGCAGAGCACGGCGGAAAAGCTTCCGTACCCGCTCATGGTGACCGAGCACGGCCCGGGAACCGCCGAGTCCGTCGTCGTACGGAGCCCGATCGGGGCGCCCGCCGCCGACGGCCCGTGCTCGCTCGGCGCGCTGCCGGGCAGGACGGCCGGGAAGTCCATGCCGGTCAAGCCGGAGTTCGGCTCCTGCGCCGCCAAGCAGGACGACCCGACGGCCTGCGGGTGCGGCGCCGCCGCGCAGCAGCGGCCCGCCTCGGACCTGCCGACGGAGAACGCGGTCATCCCGGCCCGTCCCTCCGGCTCCGAC
>NZ_JBHLZP010000492.1:0-7253 GCF_042429965.1 Actinoallomurus acaciae | reverse complement strand
GGACCGCGGCGTGGCCTTCGGCGTGTGGGGCGCGGTCAACGGCGCCGCCGCGGCCGGCGGCCCGGTCCTCGGCGGCCTGCTCACCGAGCACGTGGGCTGGCGGTCGATCTTTCTGGTCAACCTGCCGGTCACCGCCGTGACCGTCGCCCTCACGCTCGCCTGCGTCCGTGAGACCGGACGCACGCCCGGGGCGCGGCCGGACGTGGGCGGCCTGTGCTCGTTCACGGTCTGCGCGGGCGCGCTGACCTACGGGCTGATCCGCGCGGGCGGCGACGGGTTCGGCGCCGCGGTCCCGCTGCTGATGTTCGGCCTGGCCGCCCTGGCTCTGGTCGTCTTCGTCGCCGTCGAACGGCGGGCCCGCCGTCCGCTGCTGGACCTGGCGCTGTTCCGCATCCCCTCCTTCCGCGCGATCATGCTCGGCGGTGCGCTGCTGATGGCCTCGGCGTTCGCCTGCCTGGCCTTCACCTCGGTCTGGCTCCAGGCCGTCCTGGGTCTCGGTCCGGTGAAGGCCGGGCTGGCGGTCGTGCCCATGGCGGCGACGTCGTTCGTCGTCTCCGCCGCCGGCGCGCGGGTCCTGCACCGCGTCCCGCCGCGCCTGACCATCGGGATCGGCCTGCTGCTGATCGGAGCCGGGGCGGGCCTGCAGGGCGTGCTGTCCGCCGGATCCACCTGGACCGCGATCACGCCGGGCCTGGTGGTCGGCGGCGTCGGCGTGGGCCTGGCGATCCCGTCGCTGTCGTCGGCGGCGATGGCGGCGGCCCCGCACGAGCGCGGCGGCATGGCCGGAGGCGCCCTGAACACCTCGCGTCAGCTCGGGTACGCCCTCGGCGTCGCGGTGCTGGGCGTCCTCATGCGAACGCGCGTCGAGCACGTCCTCACCGGCCATGTGCCCGACCCGCACGGCATGGCCGGCGCGGTCGGCGGCGGACGGGCGCCGCACCTGCCGATCGTGCGTTCCGCCGCGGCCTCCGGCCTGAACACGGTCTACGCGGTCTCGGCCGGGCTGGGCCTGGCGGCGGGCGTCATCGTCCTGCTGCTGGTGCGCTCCCCACAGCCGTCACCCACGCCAGAACCCGACCGCGAGGCCGTCACCGCGTGACCGAGATGTGACCGGCCCTTCACGCGGGACCGGTCACCTCCGCCGTCACCCGTCCAGGGACGGCCCTGCGGGCGCTGGTCGGGGTGCCGTGTGCGGTCGGGGCGGGGTTCCGTCGTGGCGCCGGGGTCCGACGGTGTGACCGGCGCCGCTGCGCGGCGGCGGTCATATCCGCCGGTGGACGGTTCGGCGGGTCGTGGAGGCGGGCGCTGGTCGGGTGCTGTGCGCGTGTCCTGGCTCGGTTCCGTCGTGGCGCCGGGGTCCGACGGTGTGACCGGCGCCGCTGCGCGGCGGCGGTCATATCCGCCGGTGGACGGCTCGGCAGACCGTGGAGGCGGGCCTTGGCCGGATGCTGTGCGCTCAGGCGCCGAGGAACGCCCGGACCGCCTCCTGCGCCGCGTCACGCATCCGCGTATGCAGTGCGGCGTTCGCGTCTCTTGGCTCGGTCAGGGTGGCCTGGACAGGGTCCCGCCATGGCGCCGCGACCCGACGGCGTGACCTGCCCCCGCTGCGTGGGGGCGGTCATATCCGCCGGTGGACGGCTCGGCGGGCCGTCTCTGGCTCGGTCAGGTCCCGTCGTAGCGCCGGGGCCCGGCCGCGTGGCCGGCCCCGGCTACGCGAAGGCGGTCACATCCGCCAGCGCGACTGCGACAGCACGTTCACGGCCTCGGCCTCGCCGGTCAGTTCGACCCGCGCGGCCTTTCCGCGGCCCGCCGTCCACAGCGTCAGCTCGCTCGGCAGGCCGCGGACGCGGGCCTGCTTGCCGTTCTTGGTCAGGCGCTGCGTGCGCCCGTCCGGCTCGGCCAGGGTGACCTGGACCGGGACCCGCCGTAGGAGGAAGCGGCCCATCGACAGCCGCCGCCACAGCTGGTCCTCCAGGGCGGCGGGCAGCTCACGGGGCTCCCACTCGGGCCGCGCCCGGCGCACATCCTCGTGATGGATGAAGAACTCGACCGTGTTGGCCACGCCCTCGACCCCCGGCAGGCCCATCGGCGACCAGACCGGCGGTCCCTGGCGGAGCAGGCCGATCAGCCGGGGGAAGGGTGTCTCGGCGGCGATGCGCCGCTGCACCCGTTCGGTGTACCCGGCCAGGAGCGGCACCATGATGCCCGGCGCCGCGTCCGGGCGGCGGTCGCGCAACAGCAGGTGGGCCGCCAGGTCGCCGGTGGTCCAGCCCTCACAGAGCGTCGGGGCGTCCGGGCCGGTCTCGGCCAGCAGGTCGCACAGCGCTTCGCGCTCGGCACGTGCCCAGTTCTGGTTCGCCACCCTCGTGATCGTAGGCCTCGTCGTCCGGCAGCGGAATAACCAAGCGGTTTCGCGTGATAGGTCTTATCGGCCCCGTTACAAGCTGTGAGAGGGGATTTGATGCCGCAAAAGGTGACATCCGACATCCTGCGCAAGGGGATGCGGGTGCTGGGAGTCGCCGTCCGGGCCGAGCCCTTTCTCTTCGTCCTCGCCGTCGTCTTCAGCGGCCTGTACGCCGCCATGACCGTCGGCAGCGCCTGGGTCCTCGGCCGCGTCACCGAGAAGGTCGTGCTGCCGGCCTTCGACCATGGCCACACCACCGCCGGAGTGCTGGCGCTCGGTGCCCTCGCCATCACCGGCGTGGCCGCGCTGAAGGCCCTCGGCGTCGCCGGACGGCGCCTGTTCGCCGGGATGATGCAGTACAACATGCAGGCGACCTACCGCCGGGCCGTCACCCGCCAGTACCTTCGCCTGCCCCTCGCCTGGCACCACCGCCACCCCACCGGGCAGCTGCTGTCCAACGCCAACGCCGACGTGGAGGCCGCCTGGGCGCCGATCGCGCCCCTGCCGATGGCCACCGGCGTCGTCCTCATGCTCCTCATCGCCGCGATCGAGATCCTCGCGACCGACGTCATGGTCGCCATCGTCGGCTTCCTCGTCTTCCCGGCGATCGCCGGGCTCAACGTCATCTACCAGCGGCGTCTCGCGCCGATCGCGGCACGGGCACAGCAGTTGCGCGCGGAGGTCAGCGAGGTCGCGCACGAGAGCTTCGACGGCGCCCTCGTCGTCAAGACCCTCGGCCGCGAGGCCGACGAGACCGAGCGGTTCGCCGCGGTCGCCGGCGAACTGCGCGACGCCAACGTGGCGGTCGGCCGCGTGCGAGGGCTGTTCGACCCGATCCTGGAGGCGCTGCCCAACCTCGGCGTGCTCGCCGTCCTGCTCGTCGGCTCGATCCGCCTGCGCGCCGGCGACATCAACGCCGGCGACCTCGTGCACGTGGCGTACCTGTTCACGCTGCTGGCCTTCCCGATCCGCGCGCTCGGCTGGGTGCTCGCCGAGGTGCCCCGCAGCGTCGTCGGCTGGGACCGCGTCCGCGGCGTCCTCGACGCCACCGGCGAGCTCACCTACGGCGACCGGTCGCCGGCCGGCGACGGCCCGGCGCGCCTCGAGGTGCGCGCCATCCGGTTCGGCTACACCGACGGCGACGTCCTGCACGACGTGGCCCTCACCGCCGAGCCGGGTCACACCATCGCCCTGGTGGGCCCCACCGGCTCGGGCAAGTCCACCCTCACGAACCTGCTCGTACGGCTCGTCGACCCGGCGAGCGGCGACGTGCTCCTCGACGGCGTCGACGTGCGCGACGTCGAGCGCGGCGGCCTCGCGCGTACGATCGCGATGGTCCCGCAGCAGACCTACCTGTTCGACGACACCGTGCGCGGCAACGTCACGCTCGGCCTCGACGTGCCGGACGCGGACGTGTGGGAGGCACTGCGGCTCGCCCAGGCCGACGGCTTCGTCTCGGCGCTGGAGGACGGCCTCGCCACGCGGGTGGGGGAGCGGGGCGCGACCCTGTCCGGCGGACAGCGGCAGCGCCTGGCCCTGGCCCGCGCCCTCGTACGCCGGCCCCGCCTGCTGATCCTCGACGACGCGACCTCCAGCGTGGATCCGCAGGTCGAGGCGCGCATCCTCAGCGGCCTGCGCGACGCGGAGGCGACCGTGGTCGTCGTGGCGTACCGCAAGGCGACGATCGAGCTCGCCGACGAGGTCATCTATCTCGAACGCGGCCGGGTCGCCGGCCAGGGCCCGCACGCGGAGCTGCTCGAACGCTCCGAGGGGTACCGCAACCTCGTCACCGCCTACGAACGGGACGAGGACGACGAGAGCGAAGGGGTGCCCGCGTGACGGCGGTGGACACGAAGACAGAGGAAGGCGCCGAGGCGGGGACGAACCGCCGGGGCGGGCCCGGCATCGGGACGGGCCGGACGTCCGGCCTGGCCACGCTGCGTACGGGCCTGCGCCTGACCCCGGAGTTCCACCGGGGGATCGGCGTGACGCTGGCGCTCGCGCTCGTCGCCACCGTCGGGCGCGTCGTCGTGCCGGTGGCCGTCCAGCAGACGCTCGACCGGGGGCTGAGCTCGCCTGGCGGCCCCGACATCGGCTTCATCCGTACCGCCGTGCTGGTCTGCGGCGCCGCCGTCCTCATCACCGCGGTCGCGGCGTACCGGATGAACGTCCGTCTCTACCAGACCAGCGAGAGCGGCCTGGCGGCCCTGCGCGTCCGCGCGTTCCGGCACGTCCACGACCTGTCGATGCTCACCCAGAGCGCGGAGCGGCGCGGCGGCCTGGTCTCCCGCGTGACCACCGACGTCGACCAGATCAGCCAGTTCATGCAGTACGGCGGACTGATGATCATCATCGCGGGCGGGCAGCTCGTGGTGGCCAGCGTGCTCATGCTGATCTACTCCTGGCCGCTGGCGCTGCTCGTGTGGGTGGTGTTCCTGCCGCTGGCGTTCACGCTGCGGCACTTCCAGCGCTGGCTGTCACGGGCGTACGGCGCCGTACGCGAGCAGGTCGGCGAGATGCTGTCGGCCGTCGGCGAGTCGGTCGTCGGCGCCGCGGTGATCCGCGCGTACGGCGCGGAGGAGCGCACCGCCCGCCGCATCGACGCGTCCGTCGACTCCTACCGCGACGCCCAGACCCGGGCCCAGACCCTCGTCGCCGCGACGTTCCCCTCGACCGAGCTGGTCGCCGCGCTCGCGACGGCCGCCGTGGTCGTGGCGGGCACGGTGATGGGCGTCGGCGGCCACCTGACCGCCGGCCGTCTCGTCGCGTTCCTGTTCCTCGTCACTCTCTTCGTCAGCCCCATGCAGGTGGCCACCGAGGTGCTCACCGACGCGCAGAACGCCATCGCCGGCTGGCGGCGCGTCCTCGACGTCCTCGACACCGAGCCGGACGTGGCCGACCCCGGCGAGGACGGCGTGGAGCTGCCGCGCGGCGCGATCGAGGTGGCCTTCGAGGACGTCTCCTTCGCCTATCCGGGCGGCCCCACCGTGCTGCACGAGGTGTCCGCGCGCATCGCGCCGCGGGCGAGAGTCGCGATCGTGGGCGAGACGGGCTCGGGCAAGACGACGTTCGCCAAGCTGCTGACCCGCCTGATGGACCCCACGTCGGGACGCGTGCGCATCGACGGAGTGCCGCTGCCCGAGGTGCGATTCTCCTCGCTGCGCGAGCGGATCGTGATGGTGCCGCAGGACGGGTACCTGTTCGACGCCACGCTCGCGGACAACATCCGGTACGGGCGGCCCGGCGCCACCGACGAGGACGTCCGGCTCGCGCTCACCGAACTCGGCCTGGCCGACTGGCTGGAGGGCCTGCCCGACGGGCTCGCCAGCGCCGTCGGGCAGCGTGGGGAGTCGCTGTCGGCCGGCGAACGGCAGCTCGTCGCCCTGGCCCGCGCCTACCTCGCCGACCCCGACCTGCTGGTGCTCGACGAGGCGACCTCCGCGGTCGACCCGGCCACGGAGGTACGGCTCCAGCGGGCCCTGGAGGGCATCACCCGCGGCCGTACCGCCATCTCCATCGCCCACCGGCTCTCCACGGCCGAGGCCGCCGACGAGGTCATCGTGTTCGACCAGGGCCGCATCGTGCAGCGGGGCTCGCACGCGGAGCTCGCCGAGCGGCCGGGCCGGTACGCCGAGCTGTACGCCTCATGGGCGGCCCAGCTCCGCTCCTGACCTGCGGACAGTCGCCCAGCGGTGAAAAAACTATTTGCGGATATATAAATCGAGACTGGTGAGCGGCCGGTTTCCCGGGTAGGGGGAGATGGCGAAAAGCCGATTTTCGCTCGGCCATGTGTGAGAGGGCCGTGATGTTGGTAGGCTCCCCAGCGGTTGTAGTCGTAGTTCCAGCGTTCGTTTGCCAAACGCCCGCGGACCGATGACTAGCGGGCGTGTTCTGCTTCTGGGGACACACGAGCTTCCGCAGCAACCGTTAAGTGGCCCATGAAGTGTGGGTCTGTTTGTCCCACAAGGAGTAAGGCATGGCGCAGGGCACCGTGAAGTGGTTCAACGCCGACAAGGGCTTCGGCTTCATCGCCATTGACGGCGGTGGTCCGGACGTCTTCGTGCACTACTCGGCGATCGCCACCTCCGGCTTCCGTTCGCTCGAGGACAATCAGCGTGTGGAGTTCGAGGTCGTCCAAGGCGACCGCGGCCCGCAGGCGGACCAGGTCCGCCCGCTGTAGTTCGCCGACATCCACCCGTTGGGGTCCGTGCCGTTCTCGGCGCGGGCCTCTTCATTTTCTGCCCGCCTTCCTGAATTTTCGGTAAGGAATTATCTGGTGTTCTGGCGGTGTTCGGGAGTCCCCGGCGTTCGCCACGGCAGCCGGTGATCTCGCGTTCGCGCACCCCAGCGACGTTGCCCCGCGATGAACCGGCACAATGGATGTCATGTCCTTGGACCCCAAGATCGCTGACCGTCTCAAGCGGAACTCCGACGGTCTCGTCCCCGCCATCGCCCAGCAGTACGACACCGGCGAGGTGCTCATGCTCGCCTGGATGGACGACGAGGCACTGCACCGCACGCTGACCACCGGCCGCGCCACGTACTGGTCGCGCAGCCGGCGGGAATACTGGGTGAAGGGCGAGTCCTCCGGCCACCAGCAGTGGGTCAAGGAGGTCGCGCTCGACTGCGACGGCGACGCCATCCTCGTCAAGGTCGACCAGATCGGCGCCGCGTGCCACACCGGCGACCGCACCTGTTGGGACGCCGACGTCCTCGAGCCCGTCGTGGGCGAGCGCCCCCGGTGACCGGCCGCCGCGAACTCGTCGTCGCCACGGTGCTGGGCGCGGCGGGCGCGGCCGTCATCGTCGGGTTCGCCGGCCGTACCTGGGCGACCGTCGCCGCGCACGCG
>NZ_JBHLZP010000491.1:0-11315 GCF_042429965.1 Actinoallomurus acaciae | reverse complement strand
CCGAGGCAGATGTCGATGACCCGGGTCGCGGCGTCGAGGTGCCCGAGGTGGGCCAGGCCGTACGCGGCGCCGTGCAGCCCGTCGTACAGGCCGAGACCGGTGCCGCGCGGCGGGTCCGTCGCGTGGTCGGCGAGCCACTCCACATGCTGGGCCCGTACGCCGCAGCCGGTGACGTCGAGCGCGTACAGGACGCCGGCCGCGCCGTAGGCCAGGCCGAGCCCGCCGCTGCCGAACTGCTGGATGTCGCCGGGGAACAGCCGGTCGTCGCGGCCCGGCGTGGCGCTGGCGAGGATCGCGGTGCCGAGGGCGTCGCGCGCATCCCTCCAGCCGGTTGGCTCCGGGGCGAACCGGGGGATCGGGTGCCGGCCCGGCTCGCCCCGGGTGATCTCCTCGACCGCCTGCTGGAGGTACCCCTCGGGGACGGGGAACCACTCGGCGATCACCTCCGCCAGGTGCGCGGCCTTGGCGAGGTCGAGCATGAAAAGGTTCGTCGTCGGCGTGAACAGCGCGATCTTCAGGCAGGCGAGGCCGTACCGGTCGATCGCCGTGCCGCGCCGGTCGGGCGGCGCCAGGAAGCCGGGGTTGGCAAGGGTCTGGCGGCGCCGCTCGTTGGCCGGCGCCGCAGCCTCGAAGTCGATCAGGGACACCGTGTCGTCGGGCGCCACCATGATGTTGAACATGTGCAGGTCGTTGAACGCGACTCCGCGCGCGTGCACCTTCCGGATGATCCGTTCCGTGCCCGCGTAGATCCTCATCGCCCACTCGGTGTACGCGGCGAGGTCGCCCGGGTCCGGCTCGGGGTCCAGCAGGGGGTGCCGCTGGGCGAAGAAGGTGTTGAGCGGGCGGCCCTCGACGAACTCCTCGACGAGGAAGTGGTGCTCGCCGACGACGAAGTAGTCGAGCGCCGCGGGCACCCCGTCGATGCCGGAGAGGAGCCGCAGGATGTCGTGCTCCCGCCGGATCCGCGCGACGGCGTCGGCGCCGTCGGCGGCGAGCCCCGCATGCGGCCGGCCCTCCTTGAGCACCACCTTGCGGCCCGTACGGGTGTCCTCGCCGACGTACACACCGCCGCCGTTGGAGAAGTGGAGCGCCTCTTTGATCGCGTACGGGATGCCGGTCATGGTGACGGCGTTGCGCGCCGCCAGGTGCGGGGCGAGGCAGGCGGGCAGCGGCACCCAGGAGGGCACGGTGAAGACCGGGTTGCGACGGTCGGGAACGAGGCGTCCCTCCCCGTCCTCGATCGCGGCCACCAGCCGGCCGTCCTCATCCTCACAATGGCGTTCGATGAACCCGCCGTACCGGACGTAAAGGGGGCCTTCGCCGATCCGGAGGTCGCTGAGAATGTACGGTCCGGGCTCCCCTTCGAGAATGTCTCCGAGCTCGGTGAGAAGGGTCTCGAGCTCCGCCTCGTCGCGCGGGTAGATGGTGACGAGTTTCCCGCTGGCGCCCCGGGGCGAGTATTTCGCATTCCGCATGAGCAGCATGTTCTCGCTGCGCAGGTGCTTGAAGGAGACGCCACGGGGGACGCAGTGGTCGCGGACGCGTACGAGCACGTCGGAGGCGTTCTCGTGGCCGGCGGAAACGTGGATCTTCCAGCCCTGCGCGGGAATGTCCTGCGCCGGAGGGACGTAGATGACCCATTCACCGTTCCGCACTCGCTGCCAGCCGTCGGGGAGCGGGTCGTCGACGATGGCGAAAGCCGGGCTCTCCTGTCCGTCGAGGACGTCATAGAAGAGCCTGTCCTTCAGGCAATACACTTCGTACTGCTTTTCCACCGCTGCGTCCTCTGCTCTTCGACACCGGGGGGCGAACGTCGGATGCGACCGTTCGTTCCGAGACCAGAGACTCGCAGGCCGGGTTGGTGAAACCTAGGGACAAGTGTCACTAATGGCCTGTGAACTTATCCCATAGGGCTAAGTGAGTCACTCCAGGTAAGAGCGGTGGTCATGGCCATACTTCCTGCATGGGGCGAGTTGCGGGGTATTTAGGACGCGCCAAATGGCGGGTCATCGATGCATCATGGCCATGACGCTGCTTATCGCTCTATGTCGGATACATGGCTATCTGGCGTCGAGTCGCGCGGGTGCCGCCGGGGCCCCGTGGGGGCGTCGGCCGGCGGCGTTCGCGACCGCCGGGGGCCGCTGGAGGCGGGGCCCGGCCGGCGCGAAGTGATCTTCCGGGCGAGTTTGCCGATCATCCTTCAGCCGTCGGGGCGGCTCAGGTAGATTCGGTCCGCCCGTAGCGTTCGACGCACATGCATGCGGGTATTACTCTGCGTGACTATGTGGGCTGCCTGCGGCAGCCCATCTGAAGTTTGAGGAGAGGGCAATGGCGGCCGATCCAGATTCGCTCATACTCGCCGAACCTTGGCGAAAGGGCTCGCGCAGTGGTGGCGGCGGCTGCGTGGAGGCCGCTCGCGTGGCGATGCCCCACCCTCGACCGGTCGACACGCCGATCAGCGCGGAAGGCGACATCTCCCGATAACCGGGGGCCGAGTCCCCATCGTTCATCCGTCGGCGGCCGTATCGCCTTCCATTCGCGCGGCGGCCGCTTTGATGAACTCGATGGTCTCGTCTTCGCGCAGTGCCAATTGCCGCAGGTGGTCGAACGCTTCGAGATATTCGGCCACCTCCTCGCTCTCGGTGACCGTCACCGGCTTTTGCGTATTCTCCAGGTACAGCACGCCGGGCGGACCCATCTCGAATCCGAGCACGGTGAACTCACCGCGCATGCCGAAATGTGCCCCCTTCTCGAAGGGGATCAGCTCGATCGTGATGTCGGGGCGGCGGGCGAACTCGAGCAGCTGGGCGAGCTGGCGCGGCATGATGCCCTGGTCGCGCTGGCCGCCGACCCTGCGCCGGATGACGGCCTCGTCCAGGACGTAGTGCTGTTGCGGGAGATCCTCCCGGCTGAACATCCTGTCCTGCCGCTGCATGCGGACCTCGATCACCGTCTCGGCGACCGGCTGGGGCTTGTACTCGATGGTCAGCGCCCGCGCGTAGGCCTCGGTCTGCAACAGGCCGGGGACGAGGAGCGGGCTGAACGAGCGGATGAACGAGGCGCCGAGCTCGTACCCCAGGTAGGTCGAGTAGGCGTCGTCCAGATGATCGCGGTAGAGAGTCCACCAGCCGCGTTCTCGTGCGCCACGGGCCAGCGTGGACAGCGCCGCGATCCGCTCCTCGTCGGTCACGCCGTAGTGGCGCAGCAGCGCGTGCAGGTCGGTCGTCGAGATGCGGACGTTGCCGCCTTCGATGCGGATCAGCTTCGACGCGGACCAGTCGAGTGCCCGGGCTACCTCGTCCTGGGTCTTGCCGGCGTCGCGCCGGAGCCGCTGGAGCTCGGCGGTGAGGCGTGCGCGCTGAACGACGGGGCCGGGGTCCACGGCATCTCTCCCCTCGCGGGCGAAGATCGAGAATCCGGAGGGCTCGGCCGGGCATCTCGCTCTCTGCTGCCTTCCAACGCGCTTAGATTAAATCAGCGAGGTGGCAATGTGCCATACCTATTTCGAGCGAGGTGGCAAGCGTCCACCCGGCGGTCCGGCACGTCACATGAATTGATCATGGCGGGATCGTTCCAATGAAATTCCGTGCCGACCCGAAATGGGGGACCGGCCGGGCGGGGCGATGGCCGTCGTGTTCCTTGTCGCCGCAGGTCGATACTTGATCACGCTGGGCGGATCGCCTATTTTCCGCCGCCGAGACGGTGGGATTCGCCCGGCCGGCCGGGGTGGTGCCTTCTGTCGGTGTGCGTGCTGGCCTTTCGCCACCTGGCCACCGGCGAGGCCGTGCGATGCCGGTCGGCCTGACGCCGTCGGGCGCGGCGGCAGGCGGCGGTGCGGCCACCGGCGCCGCGCGGGCAGGCGGGACGCGGGGAGGCATCGCGGTGGGAGGCGGCCCGGCGGTACGCATTCTGGAATATGAAGAATGGCGTGCTGCCGCCTTACTTCATGGCAAATAAACAGTAGGCGACCTGCGATATTGCATTTATTTAAATCCGTTGATATGGCGCGATGATGCGCTAATATTGCTTTTAGCGGAAGGGTAGACGGGAGCTGTTCTTCCGTAAAGGAGGTGAGATTTTCATGCTCATGCTCATCCTGATCGTCGCGATCGTCGCCGTGTTCATCGGAATTCGTTCCGAGCGCGCGCGCCAGGCTCACCAGATGTGGGGCAGCTACAAGGCCCGCATCGAGTCCATGCGCGGGCTGCGGATGAAGGAGACGCTGAACACCATCTTCGGCATCTGCGCCCTCGTGCTGGTCGTCATCATGGTCACCGGTATCGGCGGTTGACGCGGATCAGCGGAGGCCGGTCCGCGGCGATGTGGTCGACCGAGAGGACCTCGGCGACGAAGAGCACATGGTCGCCGGCCGGCACCCGCTGACGGGTCTCGCACTCGAACGCGGCCAGGCCGTCATCCGTGATCAGAGCGTCGGACAGCCGCCCCCGATGATGCGGGACGCTCGCGATGAGCAGCCGGGCGCTCGGGCGCCCGGCCGCCGCGAACCGCCCGGCGATGGCCCGCTGCGCCGCCGACAGCACGGTCACCGCCCATCGGTCGCATCGCCCGAGCACCTCGGCGAGGTACGACTCGTTCGCCACCGCGATCATGACCAGCGGCGGGTCGAGCGACACGGACGAGAACGCCGTCAGCGTGGTACCGATGTCGTCTCGCCCGTCGCGCACGGTCACCACCACGACACCGGTCGCGAAGACCGCGAGCGCGTCGGTGAAGTCCCGCGACGGGACCTCCTCCACGGTGATCCTCCTTCACACCGACGGTTCCAGGGTGCGTTCCCTGGGCCGGAACAACGAATGATCTGAGGGGAGGCGACGAAGTCGCCGACCCCTCGGTGGCCGTTTCGGTGGCCGTTCTCGGTGGCCGTTCTCGGTGGCCGTTCTCGGTGGCCGTTCTCGGTGGCCGTTCTCGGTGGCCGTCGGCCGACGCTGCGTAGGAGGACCCCGGTCGCCGGATGTCGGCCGTGCGAGGTGCTCCGCCGATGAGTCTCGCAGGACTTCCGGCCGTCGGTGCGTTGCCGAAAGGTGTGCGGGCTCGTAAGGCCGCCGCCCCGCAGTCGCCGTCGCGGGTCGCCGGGGTCCGATAAGCGCCGTTCGCGCCGGTTCGATCGTCCCGTGCGGTGACACGTCACCCGGCCGTCGTTTCGGCGCTCCCGGTGCCATCGTGGCGCTCCAGCGTGGCGAGCGGCATGCCGCCGTGCAGGTCCGCGCCGCGCGGCTCGTCGGTCCCCACCGAAAGAACCGGCGCGGTGTGGCCCTCCTCGCCCCTCGCCGTCACACGATCTCCCACGTGCCCGGCAGCATCAGTGGGCCGCCGGACGGCAGGCCCACGCGGGCCGCGACGGTGGACAGCGGGCCCCAGGCGTCGAGGCGGGCGGTGGCGGCGGTGCGGTCCTCGCTCGACTCCGCCGGGCGCAGGCGGTCGACCGGCGACACGTGCGGGTACAGGCGCACCGGGGCGTCCACCGCCAGGCCGGCCTTCTTGCGGGCCAGGTCCAGTGCCTGCCCGAGGCCGCCGAGCTCGTCCACCAGGCCACGCTCGTGGGCGTCCGCGCCGGTCCAGACCCGGCCTCGTGCCAGGGAGTCGACGCGTTCGCGCGGCAGGTCGCGGCCCTCGGCCACCTTGCCGACGAAGTCGTCGTAGATGCGGTCCAGGAAAGAGTTGACCCGGCCCCACTCCTCATCGGTGAAGTCGCGGGTCGGCGCGTACATCCGCGCGTGCGCGCCCTGCTCGACACTGTCCAGGCCGATGCCGAGGCGGCCGAGCAGGTCGCCGACGACGGGCTTGCCGAACACGACGCCGATGGAGCCGGTGAGCGTGCCCGGCTGGGCGACGATCACGGTCGCGGGGGCGGCGACGAAGTAGCCGCCCGACGCGGCCACGTTGCCCATCGACACGATCACCGGCTTGCCGGCCTTGCGAGCCAGCACGATCTCCCGCCAGATCGTGTCGGAGGCGACGTACGAGCCGCCGGGGGAGTCGACGCGGAACACGATCGCCTTGATCTTGTCGTCGCGGACCGCCGCGCGGATGGCCGTCGCGATCGTGTCCGATCCCATGGACGACCCCTGGCCGGGCATGGCGCCGCGTCCGCTGCGGCCGAGCCGGATCGGGCCCTGGCCCTGGATCAGCGCGACCCCGTCCTGCCGCTGCCGCGGCAGCCGCTTCGCCAGCCCCTGGGCGCGGTTGTACCGGGCGACGTAGCGCAGCCGCGCGTCGGCGTCGCCGACGGCCGCGCGCACGTCGGCGTACACCTCGTCGCGGTAGGCCAGCTTGTCGACCAGCCCGGCCTCCAGCGCCTCGGCGCCCAGGAGCGGCGCATGGTCGATCAGCTCGCGTACGCGCTCCTCCGCGAGCCCGCGTCCCGCGGCGACGCCCGCCACCACCTGTTCCCCGGTGGAGGCGACCAGGCGGCCGGACATCTCCTTGTGCTCGGGCGTGTAGGCGCGCTCCATGAACGTGTTGGCGGCCGTCTTGTACTCGTGGCGCTTCGCGAAGCGCGGCGTGACGCCGATCTTGCCGAGCGCCTCGTTGAAGAACGGCTCCTCCAGCGCGACCCCGGTGAGCGCCAGGTCGCCGGACGGCTGGAGGTAGATCCGCTCGAACGCGGTCGCCAGGTAGTACGGGACGGTGCCGCGGCCGGTCTCGCCGAACGACTCCGCCCACGCCACCGCCAGCTTGCCCGCGTCGCGGAACGCGCGGACCGCGTCGCGCAGCTCCTGGGCCATCGCCAGCCCGATACGGTGACCGCCGATCCGGACGACGAGCGCGCGGACCCGCGGGTCCGTACGGGCCCGGCGCAGGCCTCCGAGGACGTCGCGCAGATGAGTGCGGCGCATGCTGAGCAGGGCCGACACCGGGTCGGCCGGCTGTCCCTCCACGATCCCGTCGGTCAGGTCCAACTCCAGGATCAGCGCGGCGTTGCGCCGATCACGGGCGTCTTTGAGCAGGTCAACGACTGATCCGGCATCCACCATGAGCCAACTCTATGTGCGCCGTGCCGCGCGTGGACCTTTCTCGGGCAACCGCGTCCGGCGCCGGGACCGCTATCCTCCCGTCGGGCGGTACGGGGAGGCGGGTCCGTGGACATCTGGCTGGTGCCGCTGTGCGCCGTCGGCGGAGCGATCGCCGGCCGGCTCGCCGCACCGCTGGCCGAGCGCTACTTCGAGCGACCCATGCGCTGGGCGCGGCCCGGCATCGCCCTCACGATGGCGGTGACGTTCGGGGCGCTGGCCTGGCGCTTCGGCGGGCGGGCCGAGCTGCTCGCCTTCCTCTACCTCGCCGCCGTCGGCTCGCTCCTGGCCTTCGTCGACGTCGCGGTCAAGCGGCTCCCCGACCCGTACACCCTGCCGTCCTACCTCAACGGACCGGCGCTGCTGGGCGTCGCCGTGCTCACCGAAGGTCATCCCGTACGCCTGGTGCACGCCCTGATCGGGCTGGCGGTGCTGTGGGCCCTGTACGCCGTGCAGCACCTGGTCGCGCCGGGAGCGATCGGCTGGGGCGACGTCAAGCTGTCCGGCGTGCTCGGCCTCTACCTCGGCTGGCTCGGCGCGGCGGCGTGGTGGCTCGGCGTGCTCGCCGGGTTCGTGCTCGGCGGCCTGTACGCGGCGGTGCTGCTGATCACGCGGCGGGGCTCGCGGAAGACCGAGATCCCGTTCGGGCCGTTCATGCTCGCCGGAGCCCTGGCCGGCATCCTGCTGACCTGAGACGTAGGTTCCAGATTCTGATGTCCCTTGTCTGGCCCGTAGGACATCGAAGCTGGACTACGAACGCTACAGCCGGATAGTGAAGTGTGCACTCTGCGTTCAACGAGTCCCTAGCCCGGTTCTTGTGTGGGTTTGCGGATGACGAGGTAGAGGACCTTGAGTGTGGCGTGGTCGGTGGGGAAGTGCCGGCGTCGGTGGGTGGCCTGGCGGAACCGGGCGTTCAGCGACTCGATGGCGTTGGTGGTGTGGATGATCTTGCGGATCTGTGGGGAGAAGGCCGGGAACGGGGTGAACTGTTCCCAGGCCGAATGCCGCAACCGGGTGATCGCCGGATACCTTGGCGCGCCACGCGGCTTCGAGGTCGGCGAAGCGGGCTTCGGCGGCATCGGCGGTGGGTGCGGTGTAGATCTCGTGCAGGTGTTTGGTGATCTGGCTCCAGTGGCCGTTGGCGGCATAGCGCAGCGAGGCCCGCACCAGGTGCACCACGCGCTGCCGGTGGTGGCCTGGGGCCGGATCTGGTTGATCGCCTCCGGCAGACCCTTCAAGCCATCGCAGCAGGCGATGCACACATCGGCGATGCCGCGGTTCTTCACCTCGGCCAGCACACCCATCCAGTACTCGGCGCCCTCCCCGCCGGTGCCCACCCACAGACCCGGCACGTCACGCTCACCATGGCGATCGATGCCCACGGCGACGTAGATCGGACAGTTGGCCACCTGGCCATCGCGGATCTTCACATGTAGGGCGTCGATCAACACCACCGGGTAAACCGCATCGAGGGGGCGGGACTGCCATCCCGCCAGTTCCTCGCCCGACCCGGCCGATCACCCGCGAGATCAGATCACGGGAGACCCCCACGTCATAGATCTCCGCCAAGTGCGCCCGGATCCCGCCGGTGGTCAGCCCCTTTGGCATATCGAACCCTTCGACCCGACGGGCGTGCTCGGGCACGATCTTCGGCTCGAACTCAGCCACCCGATCGCGTCGGACCCGCAACGAGACCGGACCGACCTCGGTCAGAACCGTCTTGGCGATCCCGGCCAGCAACCCGTTCGGCCCGACCAGCAACACCCCCTAAGCCCTGGCCTGCTCGATGTCGTCTTCAGCATCGGCCACAGTGATCCTTCCCGGCCGGAGCGTCAGCTCCAGCCTGCCGGATCACCAGCCCGCCCACGATCTTTCAGACAGTCCCCCGCCCGGCAGGTGACCGAGATGCGAGGCGGACGAGGGCCGGGTCAGTGCACGTCGTACGGGAGCTCGAAGTCCGGGCCGGTCTGCTTGCTGATAACGGCGAGGGTGATGCGCTGTGCTGGGAGTTTCATGTACTTGTCCGCGGATGGCTTGCTTACGTACTGGCATCGGTACTGGGTGCGCTGGTTGAGCGGCACCAGCGTCTTCTCCGGTAGGTCGCCGCAGCGCAGGTCGGTGCCGTTCTGGGCTTGCGAGACGTAGAAGGCGCGAAGGACACCGGCGCGGGACAAGATTCCGGTGGAGGGGACCGCGTCGTAGGGCACGAGGAGGTCACTGGAAGAGCCCTTGATGGTGACGGTCCACGGGACGCGCAGGCCGGAGTAGTCGACGGTGCAGTGCACGGTCGCCCCCTGGGCCACGACGAGCGTGGATCGGTCACACGTTGCGCTGGTCTTCGCCGCGCTGCCGGCCATCGCCACCGTGTACGCTTCTAGCTGGTATTTGATGCGCGTCAGGAACGACGTGTCGATGGACGGCGACCGGCCGATCACCTTCGGCGCCGCGGTGGAACTTGGCGTCGGCACCGGCGATCCGATCGGCGGGTCAGAATGCCCTTTCTCCGGTTTTTCCGAGCCGCCGCATCCGGCGAGAGTAAGACCCAGCGCTCCCATTGCCAAAAATCTGCGCATAGTGGAGCAATCTAGAGGACGGACACGGTCGCATCACGAGCGACGCCGCATCCTCGAACGCTGCGGCTTCATCAGCACACGCCCAGACGCACTGGCCCGCCCGATCACTTCCGCAGCACCAAGAAGAGCCACTACTCCTTCGCTTCGTCGACCGGCCACGGGTCCGCCAAGGCGGCCGAAGTCCGGGCCTGGGCCCGCAGGCAACGGAATCGATGTCCCGTCGCGAGTTCGGATCCGCACCGAAGTCATGGACGCCTGGCACGCCGCTCACTCGCAGTGATAGCCGTCAACGGCCCCGAACAGACCTGCGACCGGCGGTCCAGGGTGCTGACTGTCAAGCTCAGGACACGAAAGGGGACACGAGACCTGGACGCCGCACGGGGGCCGGTTCGCCGGACACCGCGGAACCGCTCAGGTCATGTCGACGCCAGGGGACGGAAGGCTCCGGAGCTGACCTGAGAGCCCGTGATGTCCCTGGTGGGAGCCACCTGATGCGGCACTGGGCCGGGCCCCTGCGCTATCGTTATGTCACTCAGAGTGATCGGAGGCGTCCCATGAAGACCGCATCGGCGGCCGAACACGTCGAGGTCGTGCTGCGCCCGCCGTCGTCCGGCGACTTCGGCTGGGTGGTCCAGCGACACGGAGCCCTGTACGCCGCCGAGTACGGGTGGGACGAGACCTTCGAGGCCCTGGTCGCCCGCATCGTCGCCGACTACGTCGAGCGCCGCGGTCCCGGCGACGCCGCCTGGATCGCCGAGGTGGACGGTGAGCGGGTGGGGTGCGTGTTCTGCGTGCGCGGCTCCGATCGGGAGGCCCGGCTGCGCCTGCTGCTGGTCGATCCCTCCGCGCGCGGCCGGGGGGTCGGCGCCGCCCTGGTCGAAGAGTGCGTCGAGTTCGCCCGCCGGGCGGGCTACCGCGAGCTGACCCTGTGGACCAACGACGTGCTCACCGCGGCCCGCAGGATCTACGAGCGGGCCGGCTTCACGCTGGTGAAGGAAGGGCCGCACCACAGCTTCGGGCACGACCTCGTCGAACAGACCTGGCGGCTGGAGCTCTAGCTGTACTGCCCAGGGACGTTGGTCAAGCGGGTGGTGGGTGGTTGGCCGCCGGTTGTGGTGGGGTCGGTGGTGATTGTAGAAGTGGAGCCAGGCCGGGAGGGCTTTGCGGCGGGCTTGTTCTGAGCGGTAGAAGCGGCCCAGTGCCCAGCCGTCGGCGAGGGTGTGGTGGAAGCGTTCGGCTTTGCCGTTGGTTTGCGGCCGGTAGGGCCGGGTCTTTTTCGGGACGATGCCTGGCTCGGCGCAGGCCTGGTGCCAGGCCTGGGATCGGCAGGCCGCGTTCGGTGGTGGTGCCGTGGGCGGTGAACCAGGTCACCGCGTTGCGCGGGACGCCGATGGCGGTGGTGGCTTTTTCGTCTTCGTGGATTTCGGCGTAGGCGACGCGTGCGTGGTCATCGACGACGGTGTGGACGTAGGCCGTGCCCAGGCGGGATTCCGTAATTCCGTAACGGGCGTTGCGGGCACCGGTGCGCTTGGCGGTGGTCTCGCGGTTGCGTTTGCCCTGGGCCCGGCCGGCGTAGCGCCAGCCGCCGCCATCCGGGGGATGTCGCCGGGCTTTTTCACGTCCACATGCAACATGACGCCCGAGGTGGGTGTGTTCGCAGCGGCGGATCGGCTCGCCGGTGGCCCGGTCGATATGAGACAGCCGGTTCAGC
>NZ_JBHLZP010000490.1:0-5924 GCF_042429965.1 Actinoallomurus acaciae | reverse complement strand
CGGCCCCACGAGGGCCGGGCCGGTCAGGAGGTCGACCGCCAGCCGGGCCACGGCGAACGTGCCGCAGTCGTGGTGCGGTCGAGGTCCTCCGAGTCCGGGCGGCGACCGCCGACGGCGGCGTGGCCCACGGCGCCTCATCGTCGTGCCTGGAGGGCCTCTTCGGGGCGGCTCAGGTGGGCGTCGACCAGGCCGGCCAGGGCGCGCACCGCGGCCGTCGGCTTGCGCCTGCGGGGCGTCGCGAGGTGCAGCGACCACTCCATGCTCTCGTCCTTGATCCGCATGGTGCGTACGGCGTCGTCGCCCTGGACCGCGAACGGCGGGACGATCGCGACACCGACGCCGTGGCGGACGAAACCGGCCGCGGCGTCGAGCGCGTCGACCTCCACGGCGATGCGGCGCTCGATCCGCGCGGCGGCGAAGACCCGGTCGGTGACCGCACGGGCGGCATGGCCGGCCGGGAAGTCGACGAACTCCTCCTCGGCCAGGTCCGCGACCGCGACGACGCGCCGCCCGTCCAGCGGGTGCCCGGCCGGCACGGCGAGGACCTGTGGCACGCGGACGAGCTCGCGTCCCTCCAGCTCCCGGTTGAGCGTGTCGACGACGCCGAGGAGGCCCACGTCGACCTCGCCGCTGAGCAGGGCGGCGGCGATCCCGGCCGAACTGCCGGACTCCACCCGCACGCGCATCTCCACATCCGGGTAACGGCGCCGGAAGTCGCCGGCCAGCCCCGGCAGGTCCACCAGGCCCAGGCCGGCGAGCATGCCGACCCGCACCGAGCCGCGCACGCCCTGGCCGAGCTCGTCCACGGCGTCCCGCGCTCCCTGCGCGGCGTCCAGCACCGCCAGTGCCTCGGGCAGCAGGGCACTGCCGGCCTCGGTGAGCATGACCCGCTGGGCGTTCCGCTCGAAGAGCGTGACCCGCAGATCGCGCTCGAGAGACGCGATCGCCGCCGACACGGCGCTCTGCACGACGTGCAGCCGTTTGGCCGCGAGCGTGAAACTCTTCTCGTTCGCCACAGCGACGAAGTAGTTAAGCTGCCTCAACTCCACCTGAAAAGTGTGCCAGCCCGTCGGCGCGAGCGGGTAATGGACCCCATGAACGCCGATATCGAGCAGGCGACATAACGTCGTTTCTCAAGGTCGGCGGTGTTTTCCCGGCCGGACGGGCGAGCGGAGGAGGGCCCAGGCCCGGCCGACGCGTCCCGCGCGCGGCGACCGATGTGGTAGTGGGCACGGGCGGGGGCCGGACGCCATCCGCTCCCGGTCGCGCGCACGCGGGACGGGAGCGGTGAAAACAGCGGGCATCCGCCTCCGCGGCCGAGCCGGAAAACCTCATACGGCAGCGGCGAACGCATTGGCCATTCTTCCGAAAGAACGGCCGGAAATTAGCGAGGCGAGCGCACCTTTGTTGACACTGAGCGACGTTCTACCCGGCCTTCAGTAAAGCCGCCGCGGCACGGCCGCCGAAGCCGTGCGCCGGGCCGCGATCCGGCTTCGGCACGGCCCTCGGCCCGAGTGGCCGTACCCGGCTCACGGCTCTCGCGCGGCCGATCGCGGGCCGGTCCGGGCGTCGCGGCGGACCGGCCCGATGCCCCCATTCGTCGCGGACGATCCACCGCCGAAAACCGGGGCCCGTCATTATGTGCTGCTATTTCATAGGTGCCGTCATCGAGCATTCGGTGGGGATCCGCCACGCCCGGCGTTGAGCGCGAATGCCGAAGGCGCCCGGCGTTCGCCGGGCGCCTTCGGGCCGGGAGAGGTCAGGGAGTGTTGTTGGCCAGGGCGATGAGCCGGTCGTGCGCACCGTTGAACACGTCCTGGTCACCGGGGAAGGTGCCCGAGTCGGCCCACTGCCAGAAGGTGTAGAAGCCCCAGCCCGCGGGGAGCGTGCCGACGCTGCTGGAGTAGCGCGCGATGGCCAGCGGGTCGTTGCTCGCGTAGGCGCTGGTGTTGCCGGTGCAGGTCGTCCACCAGTCGGTCGTCGTGTAGATCGTGGCCCAGCGGCCGGTCTTGGCGTGGTACTCGTTCAGGAAGCTGGTGATCCACGTACGCATCGACGCCTGGCTGAGGCCGTAGCAGGTCGCGCCGTTCGGGTTGTACTCGATGTCGAGCATGCCGGGCAGCGTCTGGTTGTCCGCCGACCACGCGCCGCCGTGGGCGGCGAAGTAGTCGGCCTGGGCGGCGCCGGTCGAACTGGCCGGCTGCGCGAAGTGGTACGCGCCGCGGACCAGACCGGCGTAGTAGGCGTTGGTGTAGTTGGCGCTGAAGTTCGGGTCACGGTAGGTCGTGCCCTCGGTCGCCTTGATGTAGGCGAACTGCGCGCCCTGGTTCTTGACGGTGGTCCAGTTGATGGTGCCCTGGTAGTGGCTCACGTCGAGTCCGGGCAGGCCGCCGGGGGCCGCGAGCGGCGTGACGCCGGTCTGGTGCTCGTGGGCGGCGACGGTCGAGCCCATGTAGTCGCGCTCGGGGTGGGCCATGGGGTTGGGGGTGGCTGCGTGCGCGGGCGCCGTGAGACCGACGGTCGCGGCGCCGATGGCAGCCGCGACGGTGATGAGGGACCTCAGCCGGCGGGCGACACGAGGGCGGGGAGATGCGGCCATGGGGGGCTCCTTCAAGGGGGCGGGTTCCAAGAGGACTTGGCAGCACCTTGATTCCGACAGATTTTGACCTCTAGCGCAATGGTGTCGAAGGAATTTTCCTTACCTCGTGTTTACTCACCGTGGGTTTCGCCTCGTAAACGGCGTCCGCCTCGACACCCGGCCGCATTCGGCCAGACGCACGCCTTGACGGCCCGCCGCCGACCCGAATTCCAAGGTCATCCGGGATGGTCGCAGGATCTTTGAACTTTCGGATGCGCTGTCGGCGATCACTCGGACGGAGCACGCTCCGGCGGGCGACAATGCCGCCCATGACCAGAGAAGGCGACGGCACGGGGCCATGCTCACGGCTCGACGGCGCGATTCGGCTACCCGACGACTCCTGGGTGCGCGGCCGCGGCCTGCGCCACCCGCCGCCCGGTGGCCCGCGCCCGGACTTCGGTCTCTACCTCGGCTCCGCCCGGCTCCGCCGCCGGCATGACGCCGCGCTGTCCTGGCCGCACACCTGGGTCGACTGGCCGGACTTCGGTGTACCGCGCGACCGGCAGCGGGCCGTACGGGAGATCCGCGCGCTGCACGAACGGGCGCGTGCGGGCACACCGGTGGAGGTCGCGTGCGGCGGTGGCGTCGGCCGTACGGGCACCGTCATCGCGTGTCTCGCCGTGCTGAGCGGACTGGCACCGTCCGACGCCGTCGCCTGGACCCGCGCCAACCATCACCGCCGGGCCGTCGAGACGCCCTGGCAGCGGCGCTGGGTCGCACGCTTCCCCACCCCCTGACCCACCCTGGCGAAGCCGCCCCTAGGGTCGGAGGCACGGGAGATGATCGCATGAGGATTCTCGTCACCGGCGCGACCGGCGTCATCGGCCGGCGGGCGGTGCCGCTGCTCACCGCGGCGGGCCACACGGTCACCGGCGTGGCCCGGTCCGAGCGGAAGGCCGCGCTCCTGCGCGAGATGGGGGCCGACCCCATCGAGGTCGACCTGTTCGACCCGGCCGAGGTGCGCACCGCCGTGGCCGGTCACGAGGCCGTCGTCAACCTGGCGACCAAGATCCCGTCCCCGTACCGTGCCGCTCGCCGGAGCGCGTGGTCCGAGACCGAGCGCATCCGCCGGGAGGTCTCACGTCACCTCGTCGACGCGGCGCTGGAGGCGGGCGCCGGCCGGTTCGTTCAGGAGTCGATCGCGTTCATCTACCCCGACCGCGGCCACGCGTGGATCGGCGAGGACGTGCCGCTGGACCCGCCGCCCCTCGGCCGGGCCAATGAGGCCGCCGAGGCCCAGGCGCGCCGGTTCACCGAGGACGGCGGCACCGGCGTGGTGCTGCGCTTCGGCCAGTTCTACGCATGGGACTCGACCCACACCCGGTACATGCGCCGGATGGCGCGCCTGCGGCTGCCGGCGCTGCCCGGCCCGAGGTTCGCCTACGCGTCGTCCATCGCCGCCGACGACGCGGCCGCCGCGGTGGTCGCCGCCCTCGACGCGCCCGCCGGCACCTGGAACGTCACCGACGACCGGCCGCTGACGCGCGGGGAGTTCCACCGGGCGCTGGCCGAGACGCTCGGCGTACGGCCTCCCCTGACCACCGGCTCGCTGCCGCTGGGGCTGAGCGGAAACCTCCGCTTCTACCTGCGTTCGCAGCGGGTCTCCAACCGCCGGTTCAAGCAGGCGACCGGCTGGTCGCCCCGCCATCCGGACGCGGCCGCCGGCTGGCGGGCGATGGTCGCCGACCACGAGGGCGGTTGAGCCGGGGCCCGATCGCGGGCTGGAGAACGGACCTCAGCAGGCGGCGTCGGAGTCGTCGGCCGCGGCCTCGGTGCAGATGACCGGTTCGCCGGTGACGGCCTGCTGGAGCAGGCCGTAGAGCGTCTCACGCTGGGCTTCGTCGAGCGCGCCGAGCACGTCGTTCTCGACCGCCGCGAGCGCGCACTCCGCCTTGACGAGCACACGCGCCCCCCTGTCGGTGAGCATGACGACGTGCCGCCGGCGGTCCTCGGGTGAGCGCCGCCGCTCGATCAGGCCGTCGGCCTCCAGGTCGTTGAGCAGCCCGACCACGTTGGTGCCGTCCATCTCCAGCGTGCTGGAGAGCGCCTGCTGCGAACAGCCGCCGTGCTGACGCAGCACCGTCAGCGTGACCAGATGTCGCGGGCGCAGGCCCAGCGGCGCCAGCACCGACTCCGCGCGGAGCCGAATGCGGCGCGCGAGGTGGTCGAGGAGCGCGCCGGACCGGTGCACCGGCTGGTTCACGACGGGGAGCTCGACCACGAACCAGATTCTAGCCGAGCCCACAGTTGACTCATGTGCTACAAATAGCTTGCCCTACACAAACGATTAACCGGGAACGAAGAATCATGGCTCATCTGCTGCACATCGACTCGAGCATCAAGGGCGAGCAATCCGTCAGCCGGAGGCTCAGCGCCCGCGCCGCCGACGCATGGCGCGCGGCCCATCCCGGCGGGACCGTCACGTACCGCGACCTCGGCGCGCACCCGCTCCCCCACCTCGACACGGCCGGTGGCCTGGCCCGGATGGTTCCGCCGGAGGACCACACGCCGGAACAGGGGGCGTCGTGGCGGCTCAGTCAGGAGGTGATCGAGGAGGTCAGGCAGGCCGACACGATCCTGCTGGGCCTGCCGCTCTACAACTTCGGCGCACCGAGCAGCGTCAAGTCCTGGGTCGATCACCTGATCGGTCCGGGGGCGGTCGACCGCGAGAGCGGGGCCGGCCTGCTCGGCGGCCGTGAGTTCATCGTCCTGGCCAGCCGCGGCGGCGGCTACGCCCCCGGCACGCCCCGCGACGGCTGGGACCACGCCGAGCAGTGGCTGCCGCACGGCGTGTCGATGACCGGCCTGGAGCCGCGCTTCATCACCGCGGAACTGACGCTCGCCGAGAGCAATCCCGCGATGGCCGAGCTGATCCCGCTGGCCGTCAAGAGCCTCGCCGCGGCCGAGGAGGCGATCGACCGGCTCTGGACGCCCACGTCCGTCACGGTCTGATCGCACGGCGCCGCGGCCGGCGCGGGGGGCGCCGGCCGCGGCCTCCCGATGGTCGCCCTCCCCTCACTCACCACACGGACGGCTCGTCTCTCACCGGCCGCTTCGGGTCAGCCGACGACCGCGCAGACGGTCGTCGCCTTCTTCGCCGGATCGCTCTCGGACGTGGCGGTCACCTTCACCGTGCCGAGATGGGCCGCACCGGTCGCGTGCCGCGCGTACACGGTCACCGCCGTCCGCCCGCCGGCCTTGGCCGTGGCGAGGTCGTTCGGCAGCCAGGCCGACCAGCCGCGGCCCGCGGCGGTCGCGGACAGCCGGTAGACGTCGCCGTCGCGCT
>NZ_JBHLZP010000489.1:0-5949 GCF_042429965.1 Actinoallomurus acaciae | reverse complement strand
CATGGCCCACCGGCCCCAGGCCGCCCCGAATCTCGCACCCGCCTCGAACCGCTCCTCGTACCGCTGGGCGTGACCGGCGGCCGCGTCGAGTTCCCCACGGCGTACGGCCACGGCGACCAGCACCGCGAGCCCCAGCAGCACGAACGCGTGCGAGCCCATCTGGTCGGCGTCCGCCAGCCCCGCCTGCGCCTCCGCCGCGGCGTCGTCGAGCCGGCCCTCGGCGAGCCGCAGCCGCGCCCGGAAGATCGCGGGCGAGGGCGCGTACGCGGTCTGCCCGAACTCGGTGATCTCCTCGGCGACCTGGGTGAGATGGGAATCGGCCTCCTCCAGCCTTCGCATGTCGGTGAGCAGGGTGGCCAGGTGCAGACGCGGATGGACTCGCCGCGCCTCGACGTCGTCGTGCGGCGCGATGCGGACCGCCTCGCGTACGTGGCTGATCCCGTCGGCGGCCTTACCGTCGCTCCAGGCGAGATAGGAGAACAACATCCGCGCGCCCACCTGGGCGGCGCGGCTGTGCTGCCGGCCGGAGTCGATGATCTCCTCGGCCAGTTCCCGTCCCCGCCGGAAGTCGTGAACGGCGTACAGGGCGCGCAGGTAGACCTGCTCGGCCAGGCCGCGCTTGTCGCCGGTCAGGTCGGGCTGGGCGAGCGCCTTCTCGGCCTCGCACACCGCGTCCGCCGGCCGTCCCGCCAGCAGCAGCGCGTACGCCAGCTCGGACCGGAGCCGCGCGGCCTGCCCGGGGTGCTGGGCCTGGCCCATCGCGGTACGGGCGAAGTCGGCGGCCTCGGGCAGCCGCCCGGAGGTCGTCAGGGCGTAGACGGCCGTCACCGTACGGTCGACGCGGTCCGGATCACCGGGCGTGGTCAGTTCGAGGGCGCGTACGGCGAGGTCGGCGGCGCTCTGCGGGGAGGACGGCAGCACTTCGCGTACGGCCTGGTCGAGCCCCTTCAGCGCGTGGCCGTCGCCCGGCCGGGCGTAGTGCATGAGATGGGTGGCGGCCGGGATGGCCGAGCCGCCGCGTCTCAGCAGCATCTCCGCGGCCTGCCGGTGCAGCGCGTGGCGGACCGGCACGGTGACGGTCTCGGTCACGGCCTGCCAGAGCAACTCGTGCCCGAACGTCAGCTGGTCCCCGGAGGCGGCCACCACGGCGGCCGCCTCCGCCTCCTCCAGCGCCGGCAGCAGACGGCTGGGCGGCTCGTCGAACATCTCGGCCAGGTCGTCCACGCGGAAGGAATGCCCCAGCACGGCGGCGACCTGGAGCAGGTGCCGGGTGTGCGGCGACAGCCGGCCCAGCCGGCTGCGCGCGATCTCCTGCATCCGCCGGGGCAACTGCCGCGAGACCAGCGTCACCTGGCCGTCGGCGGTCCGTACGGCGTTCTCGTCGTGGAGGCCGCGCAACAGCTCCACCAGCAGGAACGGGTTGCCGCCGGTCGCCGCGGTCATCGCGAGCAGCTCGGGCCCGGGCGCCGCGCCGAGCACGTCGTCGATCACCTCGGCCACCGCGCGGTCGCTCAGCGGCTCCAGGACGATCCGGACGGCGCCGTCCCGCGCCAGGATCTCAAAGACCCGGTCGGTGCCCGACCCGGTGACCCCCGTCGTCTTCGCCAGGATCCACAGCAGCGGGTAAGAGGCCAGCTCCGGAACGATCGACCGGAGCGCGAGCAGGGTCGTCGGATCGGCCCACTGCAGGTCGTCCAGCGTGATCAGGAACGGGCCGCGCGCCACGCGTTGCTCCAGACGGCTCTGCAACCGCTCGATCAACCGCAGCCGCAGGTCGGCCGTTTCCGCCGTGGGGTCCAGGCCGTCGCGCAACGTCTGGGGAGACTCCCCGAGGGCGGTCATCAGCGGCACGAGCGGCGCGAGCCGACTCGGCTCGTCCGCCGCGCCGTGCGCGAGCATGAACCCGCGGGCGGCCGCCGCCTCGATGGCGTCGGAGAGCAGCCGGCTCTTCCCCATGCCGGACTGGCCCTCGACGAGAACCACGCTGCCCCGGCTGCGCTCGGCGGCCACGATCGCGGCGGACACCGCCCGCCACTCCCGGCCACGACCACGCCAGCCACGCCGCGACGATCGTTCGAGGTCGACTCCGGCCTGAGCATCGAAGGCACGCGGCGAACCGCTCGCCGCCGTGAGTCCATGAGACACCAGATTTATAACCTACCTGGTCAGGGCCCCTATGGGCCTGCCCGGTGGGGGCGCGGACAGGCATTGGGTGGTGCGTCCGTTGCCTCTCGGGGCGCGAGACGGCGAGAGCGGGCGGAGTGGGTCCGGCCGGCCGGGCCTCAGCACTTTCCCCCCGAAACGGTGCTGAGGCCCGCCGGCCCATGCCCTCGCGGGTTCCGCGGCGACGTCGGTCGGCGGTCAGGTCGTCCAGACCGCTGAGCCGCCGCCCCCAGCCGGGCTCAGTCGACCGGACGTCCGCGTCGCGAACCTTCGGAACGAGAACACACTTGAATTGTTCGTTTCTATGGCCGGTTCCGTATCAGCCACATGGGCAGGTTGCGGATTCCGTATACACCTCGGCCCCGGACGGGCCGAGACGGCACGACCAGCCGACCGGATCCACTGCCGACCCACCGCCCGAGCATGGCCACCACCACAGGTTATCCACAGCCGCACGAACAGTCTTCCCTGGCCAAACCCGGCGCTGGACAATGAAATCGGGGGGCGCCCCTCTGCCCGGGGCGCTCTGTGAGGGGGCGGGGGGCTCGGCGGCGATTGTCCGGACAGGCCTGTCCGGCAGCGGTGCTTTCCCGACCGTGTCTACCCGACCGCGCCATCCGCAGGCCCGGTGATGATCGCAGTGTCCCGGCCGCGGCGGCGCGCCTGTGAGGCGGCGCGCCTGTGAGGCGGCGCGCCTGTGAGGCGGCGCGCCTGTGAGGCGGCGCGCCTGTGAGGCGGCGCGACCGTGACGCGCTGCGACCGTGAGGGGCCGGGGCTCGGCGGTGCCTCTCAGGCGTTGCCCTCTCGACTGTGGCCGCCCTGGCCGCGCCGTTCAGCCCCGTGCCTTCGCGGCCTCAGGTCAGTCGCTCCAGGATGGTCGCGTTGGCGAGTCCGCCGGCCTCGCACATGGTTTGCAGGGCATAGCGGGCGCCGCGTTGGCGCATGGCGTTCACGAGCGTCGTCATCAGGCGGGTGCCGCTGGCGCCCAGCGGATGGCCGAGCGCGATCGCGCCGCCGTTGACGTTGACCTTGGCCGGGTCGGCGCCGGTCTCCTGTAGCCAGGCCAGCACCACGCTGGCGAACGCCTCATTGACCTCGAACAGGTCGATGTCCTCCAGGCGCAGCCCGGTGCGGCGGAGCACCTTCTCGGTGGCCGGGATGACGCCGGTCAGCATCAGCAGCGGGTCCGAGCCGGTCACCGCGAAGCCGTGCAGCCGGGCCAGCGGTCGCAGTCCCAGCCGGGCCGCGGTCTCGCTGGAGGTGATCAGTACCGCCGAGGCGCCGTCGTTGATCGGGCTGCTGTTGCCGGCCGTCACCGACCACTCGATCTGCGGGAAGCGTTCGGCGTACGTGGGGTCCTCGAAGGCCGGGCGGAGGCCGGCGAGCACCTCCGGCGTCGTTCCGGGTCGTACGGACTCATCGCCGTTGATCAGGCCCGCGTCGGTCCGTATCGGGGCGAGTTCGGCCTCGAACCGGCCGTCGGCATGCGCCTCGGCGGCGTGATGGTGCGACAGTGTGGCGAACTCATCCATGCGCTCCCGGCTGAGCGACCACTTGGCGGCGATCAGCTCCGCGCTGATGCCCTGGGGGACGAGGCCGTCGGGGAACCGCCGGGCGAGGCCCGGCCCGAACGGATCGGCGCCGACCGGCACGTTCGACCACATCGGGACCCGGCTCATCGACTCGATCCCGCAGGCGATGACCAGGTCGTACGCGCCGGAGATCACGCCTTGGGCGGCGAAGTGGACGGCCTGCTGGGAGGAGCCGCACTGCCGGTCGACCGTGGTCGCCGGGACCGAGTCGGGGAATCCGGCCGACAGCCAGGCGTTGCGCGTGGTGTTCATGGCCTGCTCGCCGACCTGGTCGACGCAGCCGCCGATCACGTCGTCGACCAGCTGCGGGTCGATCCCGCTGCGCCCGATCAGGGTGCGCAGCGTGTGAGCGAGCAGCTCGACCGGGTGCACGCTCGCGAGCGTGCCGGTCGGGCGTCCCTTGCCGATCGGCGTGCGTACCGCCTCGACGATCACGGCGTCGCGCATGGCTCTTCGCCTCCAGACGTCAGTTTGGAAATCCAACTAACCGTAGGCCGGAGTGAGTTGGAAAAGCAAACGCATCGTCCTACGGTGGTGACATGGCCACGGCACGCCCCTGCTCCATCGCCGACGCGCTCGCCGTCATCGGCGAGAAGTACTCCCTGCTCGTGCTGCGTGAGGTCTTCTGGGGCGTCCGGCGCTTCAACGACATCGCCGCCAACGTGGGAGCGCCCCGCGACGTGCTGACCGCGCGCCTGAACCACCTCGTGGAGGCGGGTGTGCTGGAGAAGATCCCGTACAGTCGGCGCCCGCTCCGCTATGAGTACCGCCCGACGGAGGCGGGCCGCGAACTGCGCGGCGTGCTGTTGATCCTGATGGCCTGGGGCGACCGGCACCTGAGCGATCGGCCGCCCGTGGTGTTCGAGCACTCCTGCGGCACCGACCTGGAACCGGCCGTCGTGTGCCGCTGCTGCGGCAAGGAGATCGTCCCCGAGTCGCTCAAGGCGCGCTTCCAGGTCGAGGGCTGGGGCGCGGCGGGCCGGGCGGGCTGAGGTCCGGCCGCCGGGCGGGCGTCACCGGCTGGGCTGCGGAACCTTGCAGGCCACCCACGGGTTGAGGCCGGCGTAGTTGAGCGGGCCGGAGATGATCGTGACGCCGATGGTGGCGAACCTGCCGCAGCTCGCGTCGAAGTGGGAGTAGTAGTGGCGCTGTCCCGCGGCGAGCCCGCCGATGATCAACCACGCCACGATCAGGGGCGGTCCGGCTCGCATCAACCACCTCCGCTGAGTGGTCACCGGCCCGGGACCGGGCGGCGAATCACGACAAGATCGCCCATTAGTTAAGCAACTCCGACTAGCACTGTCACCCATAACGGCCGATGGGTCGGGAATCGCTTGCCCGTCCAAGCAGCGCGAACGGCCTGAGGGAGGCCCGCCGACCGGTCTGACCGGAAGTCAACGGTCCGGATGATTCATCCCCTGTACGGGGGCGCCGCACCGTAGTCTTTCGGTGACAGGCGGGCACCCACGGACCCCGGTGGGGTGAGGCGAGTGACGGTACGGACCGGTGTTTTGGTCGCGGGCCGATACCGGGTCGAGCGTCAGATCGGCTCGGGCGGGATGGGCGCCGTCTGGCTCGCCCGCGACGAGCGCCTCGACCGTCTGGTGGCGCTCAAGCGCACGCATCCGGCCGCCGACGAACGGCGGCTCCGCGAGCTCTCCCGCGAGGCGCGCATCGCCGGAGGCATCGACCATCCGCGCGTCGTGACCCTCTATGACCTGGTCACCGACGACGCCGCGACCTGGCTCGTGATGGAGTACGTTCCCTCGCGCAACCTCGCCGACGTCATCGCCTCCGACGGGGTCCTCGCGCCGGAGGCGGTCGCGCGGATCGGCCGGCAGGTCGCCGACGCGCTCTCCGCCGTGCACGGCCGTGGCATCGTCCACGGCGACGTGAAACCGGGCAACGTCCTGATCACCGAGTCCGGCGACGCCAAGCTCACCGACTTCGGGGTCTCCCGCGCGGTCTGGGCCGACGAGACGGTCAGCGACAGCGGCCTGTTCCGCGGCACCCCGGCGTACGTCGCCCCGGAGGTCGCCCGCGGGGCGAAGCCCCTTCCCGCGGCCGACGTCTTCTCGCTGGGCGCCACGCTGTTCGCCGCCGCGGAGGGCGACTCACCGCTCGGCGACGGTGTGGGCCCGATGACCGCCGTCTGGCGCTCGGCGTCCGGCCACGTCGCCGCGCCCTGCGACGT
>NZ_JBHLZP010000488.1:0-5976 GCF_042429965.1 Actinoallomurus acaciae | reverse complement strand
ATCGCCACCGCCAGCAGCGCGCACAGAAGCACGGCGGCGACCGCCGCCCCGCGCCGATCCGGCGCGGGGCCGGGTTCCTCCCCCGCCTCGACCGCGACCGCCGGCCCGGCCGTACGACGTGCCCTCACCGCGTGCTCCTCCTCCAGGGTCTCACCGCGCGGCACCTCGCCGCGTCGCCGTCTGTCCCGTCGGCTCGCCGCCTTGTGGGGCAACGTTCGCCAGGGCTTCGAGACGGGCCCTGGCCGCGTCACGCCAGTTCCCGGCGGACGTACGCGCGCCACATGGCGTCGAACCGGTCGGTGCCGACGCCCAGGACGCTGCGGAGCGCGCGGTCCTGCAGGCGCGGGTCGCCCGAGTCCTCCGGCTCCGCCTCGGCCGTACGGTAGAGCCGTACGAGCCGGTCCTCACCGTAGCGTTCGGCGACCATGCGGCAGGCGAGCCACGCCTCCTCGTACGCCGCCGCGAGCGACTCGCCCGAGCCGGCGAACTCCGTGGCACCCGGCAGGGTGGACGGCACGCCGCTGGTGGCGATGAGGTCGGCCAGCTCGTGGCCGGCCGCCTTGGTCGAGACCCCGGCCTTCTTGTAGCCGACGTAGTCGGCGAGTCCCTCGATCAGCCACATCGGGGTCTTGCGGTCGCGCGCCCCGCCCATGGCGACGTGCACGAGTTCGTGGGTCAGCACGACATGCCGGCCGAGGGCGGTGAGCCGGCCGAACGCCGTGGGAGTGATGACGACGCGGTCCTCCCCCGTGCCCCGGCCACCCTCGTCGCCGGTGACCGCGGCCAGCGCGGCGATGTCGCCGAGGTTGCGCACGTCCCCCGCGAGTTCTTCGGCCTTCTGCTCGGTGGCGGGGACGAGCGCCACGACGTGCCGGGCCCACCGGTCGCCGACGACGCCGGAGACGATGCCGACCCCCTTGTCGAGGCGCGCGGCGATGTCGCGCAGCTCGGCGGTACGGGCGGCGGGGTCCGCGACGGCTCCGTCCTCGGCGAGCACGACGCTGCGGCGCCCGTGGACCACGGTGAGGCCGCCGCCGCTCCAGATCTGCGGGTCGTCGCGCAGCCCGTGCGCCGCGCCGTCGCCGGACACCGCCCAGCCGGCGCCCGGGCGCCGATCGAAGGTGAGATATTCGGTGTAGACGAGGTCACGGCGGTCGAAGCCGCGCAGCCGGTAGGTGAGCCTGAGGCGGCCCGTCCAGCCGTCGTCGGCCGCCACGGCGGGGCGCGTGTCGGCCAGGGATTCCCGCCAGACCGAGAGGGGCACCTTGGCCAGGTTGTCGAAGAGCGCCTGCTGCCCGGCACGGAACGCCTGGTCCGAGGGGTCGACGGTGGCGAGGAAGGCGGTACGGTCGCGGGCGAGAACGGCCCGCGAGCGGCGCTGGAGCAGGGAGTTCACCGTGGCGGCACCGGGAGCGGGCGCCGCCCCGGCGGCCGACCGGGAGGAGGCGGCGGCCCGGCTCTCACCGTCGTGGAACACGATGTAACCGACCGCCGCGACAAGGTTGGCCACGATCGCCAGCCCGGCGAACACGACCGGCGCGGTGGCCACACGCGAGTCTCCATTCCCCTTGGCCGGCATGCGCGCGATCCTAGCCGCCACGACGGAGTGCCCCGCCGATGGCACCGGCCGTCACCCGTCCGTCGCGGCGTGTTCGGCGGGCTCGTTCGGGACATGCCCGGCCGCCGGGGTGTTCCTCGGGCCCCGGCGGCCGGGTGCTTCAGGCTCAGTACGGGCGGGCGGCGCCGTTGAGGTGCGCCCGGTAGTAGCCGTTGATCAGCACCTGCTTGATGCGCGTGCCGGAATGGGCGGCGTGGATCATGTAGACCTTCTTGCCCTTGACCTTCGAGACAATGCCCGTGTGGCCGTCGCCGTAGAAGTACACCAGGTCGCCGGTGGCGAGGTCGGCGAACTTCACGTGCCGCCTGATGTGCCGGTGCTGGGCGTCCGCGGTGCGCGGGAGCCGTACTCCGGCCTTGCGGTAGACGTACCGCACCAGACCGGAGCAGTCGAAGCTGCTCGGGCCGCTGCCGCCGTAGCGGTACGGCTTGCCGATCTGTTCGTGGGCCACGGCGATCGCCTCCAGCCCGACCTTGTGTCGCTTGCTCCAAGACGTCTGCTTCGTCGTCGTGCTCGCGGCCGCCGTGGGGAGGACGACCGGGCTGACGGTCGTGGTGGCATCCGGTGAGGCGGCGGAGGCCGTCGAGGCCGTGGGCGCGAGGACGGCGCCCGCGGCCAGCACTCCGCCGACGAGGCGGATACGCGTCGGCGAAGCGGTCGAGGGGGTGCGAGACAGGGTTCTCTCCTTCCGTGTGCGCCTACCGGGTCGGCTGTCGGGTTCGGGCGGGAAGAAGCCGTCCTACGGTCCGCCCGGCGCACCACGATCCGCCGCCACGCGCCGCGCTGCGGTCCGGCTGTGATGACGCAGGCGCACCGACTCACCCCTGGGGATCCGCGCCTTCTGCGCGTATGTGGGTCCCTGGCTCCGCGTGCCCGCGGACTCGGCGCTCGCGGCCGCCTGACGCGCCCTCTCACGGGGCGGTTCCCGGCCGCTTATCTCTGCGTTTCGGAAAGACGCGAGGAGAACGCACCCGGCGGAATGTGTTCCACAACACATCCGAAGGATGGACGAATTCCCTCGCGGTGGCCGCATGCGACACAGGGGATGTATCGCATAACCCGGCGCACGCTAACAAGGCACCAATGAATGCGCAAATTTGCCGTCAGAGCGTACGAGAGGAATTACCTAAGGTGAATTAGCCCCGACCGAAACAGGCCCTCTGGGCACTGACGCACCAGAGGGCCTGTGATGTTCGGTTCGGTCAGAGCAGCTGGCCGCCGCCCTCGAACACCGAGGTGTACCAGGCCTCGCTCAGGCTGGAGACCTTCACCACATCGCCGGTGTGCGGCGCCTGGATGAACTTGCCGTTCCCGACGTAGAGGCCGACGTGTCCCAGGTCGTGGAAGAAGACCAGGTCACCCGGTTGCAGCTGGGACCGGGAGATGTGCCGGCTCGCGCTGTACTGGTTCGGCACGTAGTGGCTGAGGTTGATGCCGACCTGCTTGTAGGCCATCATCGTCAGGCCCGAGCAGTCGAAGGAGCTCGGGCCGGCACCGCCGAAGACGTAGGGCTTGCCGAGCTGCGCGCAGGCGTACCGCAGCACCGCCTCCCGCTTGCCGGTCGCGAGGATCGAGCAGTTGGCCTTGGACGAGCCCGGGTCGATGTTGGCGCCCAGCCTGTCGATCAGACGCAGCTGCTTCTTGATCGCCGAATTGGCCGCGCTGCGCTGCTTGTCGACCTGGTCCCTCTGCTGCTTGAGCTGCTCGGCCGCCTGCTCCGCCAGCGCCTTCTGCCGCTCCAGCCGCTGCGCGGACGCCAGGAACTGGGTCAGCTCCGCCGCACGGTTGCTGGAGACCTTGGTGAAGGCCGTCATCTGGTCGAGCACGGACTCAGGGTCCTTGGCCGACACGAACTGAGGGATGTCTCCCCCCGCGCCGCCCTCCTTGTACGCCGCGGCGGCGAGCTGGGCGACCCGGGTGTGCAGCTGGTTGAACGTCGCCTGCTCGACCGTGACGGAGGACTTGAGCGCCTTGAGGTGGCTCTGCGCGGCCTTCCAGTCCTCTTTGGCCTTGTTGTACTGGTTGGCCAGCTGGTCCACCTGGTCGTTGAGCTTGGCGAGCTGCTGCTTGGCGGCGCTCAGCGAGGGAGTGGGCTTGGCCTGCGCGGGGGCGGCGGGCAGGACGAGCCCGGCGACCACGGCCGCTCCGGCGGTGCCGACGATCCAGCGACTGGTTTTGGACATGGGTGAACGCTTCATCTCCACTGTTGTCAGCTCCCTACGGACGGCCCGCGCCGTAGAAGTTCGAGCTGTAGTAACCGCTCAGGCTCTCGATTTGGACGACCGTGCCCGTGTGCGGCGCGTGGATGAACTGGTTGTTGCCGACGTACATGCCGACGTGGTTCAGGTTGTCGAAGAAGACCAGGTCGCCGGGCTGGAGGTCCGAACGGGCCACGCGGCGGGTGGCGTTGTACTGGTCCGGCACGACCCGGGGAAGGCTGACGCCGGCGTTACGCCAGGCCATCATCACGAGTCCGGAGCAGTCGAAGCTGTCCGGGCCGGTACCGCCGTACTTGTACGGATCGCCCTTTTTGGAGTAGGCGTACTGCAGGGCGAGGCGCGCGGGGCCGGAGGCAGGCCCGGTGTAGGTGCCGCCATGGCTACCGGAGACGCCGCCGCCGAGCTTGTTGACCAGGGTCTGCGCCTGCGCGGCCTTCTTCTTGATGCTGTCGAGCTGCTTCTTCTCGCTCTTCAGCTTCGCGTTGAGGTCGGCGGCGGCCTGCTGCGCCTGCGCCTTCTGACGCTGCAGCAGCTGAGCCGCGTTGAGGAACTGGGTGACCTCGGCGGAGCGGTTGTTCGCTACCTGGGTGAACACCGAGATCTGGTCGAGCACGTCCGCCGGGTTGTTCGACGACACGAGGGTCGGGATGTCACCGGAGTCACCGCTCTTGTACGCGGCGGCGGCGAGTTGCGCGACCCGCTTGCGGAGCTGCTCGTAGGTCTTCTGGTCCTCGGCGACCGACTTGTTCAGCGCGTCGAGCTTCTTCTTTGCGGCCTGGCGCTGTTCTTTCGCCTTGTTGTAGATGTTGTCCTGATGGTCAATCTGGGAATTCAGCTTCGCCAGCTTGGCCTTTACCTCTTTCAACGTCGGCTTCTGCGCTGCCTCGGCGGGCATGACAGGCAGCACCAGCGCTGCCGATGCCGCTACGCACAGGGTCGCCAGGGCACGCGCCCCGACCCTGCCTCCCGGCAGCCAACCGGCGGTTCCGCCACCGGCACTGCGCTCTGTTGCCACGGTTGCGGCACGCCCCTCTCCCAAGGACCGCCTACCGGGTTAGCTGACGGATTCGGACGTGGAAGGCGCCCTACGGAACGCGAACGCTCCGATTCACCCCTGGAACCTGGTTCCCCGGCTCGCACGGCAACGGGTGACCTGGGAAGGTCCCCGGGGGTGCCGTGACGACTCGGCGGGAGCCCGTCGCCGTCGCCTGGGGGGCGACGAACGAGCGACTGACTCAGCGCGTGAGACTAGTCAAGTATCACCCTGGTAACAACCGCTTCTACGGGAATACTCGCAATTTCCGTCAATCTGGCAGCAGGGCGCACACGCGCGATTACGACGCGCGCCCATCGGAGATCGTCAGGCGGAGAGGAGGAAGCATGCCGCCCTCCGCGAGAACATCCAGCGCACGGCGCTCGCCGTCGCTGATCTCCACTGCCTCGACCGGGTCATTGAGCATGAACGAGACCACGCAGTCCGCGCAGCCGACGTTGCGTACCTCACACTTTTCGCAGTCGATGAGCATCGTGCCTCCTCGTGTCGGCGTCATGACACAGACGGTAGGACGAGGCACTGACAGAACCGGTTCACGTACGGCTGAGGCGCCTCAGCAGCAGTGACGCGGGCGCCGGCCGCGCGTCGGCGCGGCGGGCGGCGTCGCACACCTCCTGGTCGGAGGAGATGACCACCACCGCGCGTCCGCTCGGCTCCGCGCGTACGAGCTGGCCGATGAGGTCGTCGGCGGTCTGGCCGGGCGCGCTGAACAGCACGCGCACCCCGCGCGGCGCCTGCACCGCGACCGGGGCGTCCAGCTCGGCGCCGTCGAACACGACGGTGACCTCGGCCTTGGTCTGGGCGTGCAGGACGCCGACGCCCGACACGAGGCGGGACCGCTGGTCCGACAGGGGAAGGTCGCCGTAGCCGGTCTTGGTGACGTTGTACCCGTCGACGATGAGGTGCACCTGCGGCAGCATGAGGAGCTGGTCGAGCAGCGCCGGGTCGCTGTCGGCCAGCGCACGGCCCGGCAGCGTGCGGTGACCGGGCCGCTGGGGCTCGACCGCGACGACGGTGTCGGCGGGCCGGGTGATGCCGGGCGGCAGCCCGATCTCCTCGCGCAGCCCGCGCGCCGCGTCGGTCAG
>NZ_JBHLZP010000487.1:0-6361 GCF_042429965.1 Actinoallomurus acaciae | reverse complement strand
GAGCCGCAGGCGAGGACCGAACGGCCCACCGGCGCCGTGAGCCGGCCGCCGGCGCCGACCCCGGGCCTCCCCCGGGCCGCCGACGGGACGGACGTCCACGCCTGTCACGACGGGAGCTGCGAGATCCTCCTCACCAGGCGGACGAAGATCCCGCTCGACTCCCGATTCGGCTTCAAGACCTTCTCCTTCGACCCCGCCGACTCCACCTGGCGGTACAGCTACCCCGGCGGGGGCAGCGGGCGCCTGAAGTGGCTCGCGCCTCCGTACAGCGGCTCGTGGGCCGGGCCGACCGCCCGGCAACAGCTCGTCATGACCGTGGTCGCCTCCGACGGATCCCGAGCGGTCATCTCCCTGCGCCCGGGAAGGTGAGCCCCGCCGACCTTGTGCCC
The DNA here is from genome assembly GCF_042429965.1 of Actinoallomurus acaciae. Lineage (NCBI taxonomy): Bacteria > Bacillati > Actinomycetota > Actinomycetes > Streptosporangiales > Thermomonosporaceae > Actinoallomurus > Actinoallomurus acaciae. The sequence goes on along the minus strand of NZ_JBHLZP010000487.1, from coordinate 5,972 downwards.
CGCCGACCTTGTGCCCGCCGACCTTGTGCCCGCCGACCTTGCCCGCCCGTCCCCGGGTCAGGAAGATCGTCTCTATGAGATCTTTCGGCAGCCTCGCCGAGTTCGCGGCGGCCAAGGGCGGGCACCTGGGTCACAGCGCCTGGCGCGAGGTGACGCAGGAGCAGGTCGGCATGTTCGCGGACGCCACCGACGACCATCAGTGGATCCACGTGGACCCCGAGCGCGCGGCCGAGAGCCCCTTCGGCGGCACGATCGCCCACGGATACCTCACCTTGTCCCTGGTGACCGCCTTCATGGCAGAGATCTTCTCGATCGAGGGCCTGACGATGGCCGTCAACGTCGGCCTGAACAAGGTGCGCTTCCACGCCCCGGTCCGGGTCGGATGCCGAGTACGCGGCGGCGCCGAACTGATCGACCTCAAGAACTCCCCGGCCGGAAAGCTGTCCACGGTCCGGGTGACCGTCGAGGCCGAAGGCCAGAAGAGAGCCGCCTGCGTCGCCGAGACGCTGTCGCTCTACGTCGCCTAGGGCCTGTTCGTGGAATGTGTAGCCACTATTGTTCTTTGATCCCGGTACCCCGGTAGGCGTCCAACACTTGCTCGGCCTCCCTCCGGACCCGTGCATCTGCATCGTTGCGCGCTACGACGCGAAGCACCGGATAGAGCTCTGGCCACTCCATATAGACAGCCGCCCGAGCCGCTGCCGCCCGCACCATCGGGTGACGGTAAGAAATACCGTGCGTTAGAGCGGCCATGTAGCGCTCCGTGTAGTCCGGTGGTGCGGAGATGCCGAGTCGAAAAATTCTCGCCACCATTGTCCACTTTCCAGGTAATGGCGGCCAGTCCCGGCCGCCTCTCGACACCCGGCTTCCTTTTCCATCCCATTCGCTCTGCGAATGCCTCTGCGTCGGCCCAGCCGTCGGCCCGGAAAATCAGACGCCTGCTACGGCGCGGATTTTCGTTCGCCATACGCGCTTCCCGCCTTTCGTGTACGGACGGACCGTGCGCATTTGCAAAGCCGTCAGGCGCCTCCCGGCACCGCGACCGGAACATGCCGCACTCTACGCGGCCTGCGCGGCGGACCTGTCGCCGCCGAAGGGGGCCGTCCGTTCGAGTCCCGCCGTGCGGCGATCGGCCGAGCGTTCCGAGGCTCGGCGATCGCCGCACGTCATGTGCCCCGAAGGGCCGGGACCCGTTTACCCGGTGAAGCCCTTGAAGATGTCGGTGAACTCGTACGTGCTCTGGCTGATGCCGCTGCACGTCGGGGACACGGTGCCGTTCGGGCAGCCGCCGTTGTCCCGTCCGACCGACCAGAAGCCGAGGTAGCCCACGTGGTTCGACTGGGCGTAGCTCAGCACCTGCTGGGCGATGGCCTGGGTGGTCGTCGGGCCCGTGTCGTTCTTGCCGATCATCGGGGTCAGGCCCAGCATGGCCTTCAGGTCCGCGTCGCTCTTGCCCGGCCAGATCTGTTTCATCTGGGCCAGCGTCGCGTTCGCGGCGGAGATGATCGCGCTGCCCCAGTCGCCGGTGTAGCCGAAGTCCATCAGCATCGGGTTGACCGTGACGTTCAGCCCGCGTGACGCGGCGTCCTGGAGGATCTGCACCGAGAACGGGTCCACGCCGTAGTCCTGGCCCTGCACCCGCAGCGTGTAGGTGATGGCGGTGCCGCGCTCGCTCTGCAACTGCTGAAGCGCGGTGTTCACGGTCGCCACCGGGATCGTGGCCTCCACGTCGACGTCGAGGCGGTTGCTGCCCACGGCGTCCAGCGCCTTCTTGTACGCGTCCTCCAGCGCGGCGCTGGAGGAGCAGGTGTTCTCCAGGTACGGCCCGGCGGCGCCGCCGGTGGCCACGGTCACGTCGCCGCCGACGCCCTTGAGGTCGTTCACCTCACCGATGACACGTGAGTCGTTCAGCGCGACCGTACCGCCCCAAGAGGGGTCGCAGCCGGCACTGTCGGCCAGGGCGAAGGCGAGCGTGAAGTGCTTCTGGCCGGTCGCGTTCGCCACGTCACGCAGCGCGGGCGTGGCCATCGTGATGTCCACGTACGGCGAGAACCGGCCCGTGGCGGCGTGCGCCGGCGCGGCGGGCGACAGCAGGAGGGCGAGGGGCAGCAGAAGCGCCCCGAGGATGACTCTCTTCATGTGGCGGGGGACCTTTCTCGATGCGGGGAAAGACCGGTTCCCGGCCGGGGCCTGGCGGGACGCCGCGACCGGGAACCGGGGCTCAGCCGGTGAACCGGGCGATGATCCGGGCGAAGTCGTACGGCTGCTGGTCCACGCCGCTGCACGCGCCGTCGACCCAGCCGACGTTCCCGGTGCAGACGCGATCGCGGTTGAGGGACCAGAACGACAGCCGGGCGAGGTGGTGCGTGCTCGCGTAGCCGAGCAGCGTCGTGAACGTGTCGGTGGTGAACAGCTCACTGGGCTGGTCGGTGTGGCCGTTCATGAGCGTCAGGCCGGTACGCGCGTAGACCTCGTCGGAGGACAGGTCGGGGCGCAGCGCGGCGAGCTGGGCGTGGGCGTCCTCCATCACCTTCTCCACGTCGGCCGCCATGGTCGCCGCGGGGCCGCCGTAGTCGAACGCCATGACGGCGTACGTGTCGATGTCCGCGCCGTTGTCCGTCGCCCGCTGGATCTCGGCCCGGTCCAGGTCGCTCAGCCCGACCGTGGTCACGGGCATGGTCAGGGAGACGTCGAGGGCGCGCCCCGCGGCGGCGGCGTTCTGCTTCAGGATTCGTACGGCCTGGAACCGGCGCGTCTCGCCGGCCACGTCGCCGAGGTCGTCGCCCTCGATGTCCAGGTCGATGTGGGTGAGCCCGTACGCGTCGATGACCTGCTGGTACGCCTGCGCGAGCGAGGTCGCGTCGGGGCAGGCGGCGCCCAGCTCGACGCCGTTGTAGCCGCCGAAGGAGACGGCGACGTCGCCGCCGGCCGCGCGCAGGGCGTCGACGTCGGCCTGCACGGTGGTGTCGTTCAACGCGGGCTGCGTGCCGTCCCAGGTCGGCGTGCAGCCGCCGCCGTTCGGGGCGAGCACGAAGGCCAGGATGAGCTGCCGGACGTTGCCGGTTATCTCGGAGATCGGTTGCGGGTCGTTGTCGAGCGGCATGAAGTACGGCGCGGCGCGCAGCGGAGCCGCCGCGCGGGGCACGGCGGACGCGGGCGCGGCGGACGCGGGACGGACGGTGAGGATCAGCAGGCAGGCGGTCAGGGCCGCCCATGCACGGTGGCGGACACGCACGAGTCCTCCTAGCGGGTGCCCGCACGAGGGCGGGCAGGGGTCGCGGTGGCAGTCGCTGTCGCGGCGTCCGGCGTGCCCCCCGTACCCGCACCGTGCCGACGCGGCATTGACACGAGTGGACTAGATCCGGTCAGGATCCGTCAATATCTAACAGGAAACTTTCCTATAAATCAGTGTTATCGACCTGAAGGTACAGAACGCCGGGCTACGCTCGCGGGCATGGCCAGGCCGAAGCGGTTCGAACCCGATGTCGCCGTCGCAGCCTCTACCACAGCAAGCACGCGCTGTTCACGCGGGCCCTGAGGCACTATCGCGACACCCGCGCGGCGACGCTCATCGAGACGCTGAAACGACCGGGACCGGTACGCGAACGCCTCCGCGGCGCCCTGGAGTCCCTGATCGAGATGGATCTCGGCACCCCCGGCCGTGATCCCCGGGCACTGGCAAGCCTGCTGCTCAACACGGTCGTGGGCATGCGAGTGATCGCCAAGTCCACCGACACCCCCGACCGCCTGCACCGAACCGTGGACGCCCTGCTCGACTCCCTCTGACCGGCACCAAAGGTCGCCGCGCTCATCACACCGGGGAACGCGCGCAGCGTCGCCTCGTCGACGGGTGGTCTCGTCAAGACGGCCTGACCGTGCTCCGGGGCGTGCGTGATTCGGCTCGTGGAGGGAGGCCCGTCTCGCCGGGAGGTGTGGTTTGATCGGCGGGAGATCGGGTGGTGGCCCTGTTCCCCGGACGGGAGGCCGCGGGCGATGCTTCGTTTTCTGGTCCGCCGGACGCTGACCGGCGTGCTCGTACTGTGGCTCGTCACCACGCTCGTCTTCATTCTGTTCTTCGCCACCTCCCGCGACCCGGCGGCCCGGTTCGCCGGCAAGTCCGCCACCCCGGCGACGCTCGCGCTGCTGCGCCACCGGCTGGGTCTGGACGAACCCCTGCCGCTCCAGTACTGGCACTTCCTGACGCGGCTGCTGTCGGGCGACCTCGGCTACTCGTACGCCACCCGGAGCTCGGTCGACGGGCTCATCGGGGACGCGCTGCCGGTCACCGTGTGGCTGACCTGCGGCGCCGCCGCGCTGTGGCTGCTCGCCGGGGTGTTCACCGGGGTCATCAGCGCGACCCGGGCGCATTCGGCCGTGGACCGGGGCATCACGTTCCTCGTGATCGTCGGCACGTCCGTACCCGCGTTCATCACTGCGGCGACGCTGCTCTACCTGCTGGCGTTCAAGCTGCCGATCTTCCCTCTCGGCGGGTACGTGCCGCTCCGCCAAAACCCGGTGGGATGGTTACAGCACCTGCTGCTCCCGTGGGTCACCGGGGCGCTCCTGCAGTCGGCCGTCTACACCCGGCTGACCCGCGGCTCGCTGCTCGACGTGCTCGATGAGGACTACGTCCGTACGGCACGCGCGAAAGGGCTGAGCGAACGCCGGGTGGTCTACCGGCACGGCCTGCGCTCGGCGCTGACGCCGATCGTCACGCAGTTCGGCATGGACCTCGGGGCGGTGCTGAGCGGCGCCCTGGTCACCGAGACCGTCTTCGGCCTCCAGGGGATCGGCGAGCTCACCGTCCGGTCGATGACCGCCGGCGACCTGCCGGTCATCATGGCCGTCGTGCTGCTCGCCGCCGTCGGCACCGTGGTCACCAACCTCCTCGTCGACGTCGTCTACGCCGTTCTCGACCCCCGCGTACGCCTCACCTGAGTACGACCTGTCCTTACAGGTCACAGCGCCTTGACGGTACGGATTGGTACTCTCCTGCCATGGCCCCGCAAGACCTCGCCAACCTCGCGCTCCTGCGGCGGGCGCGAGATCTGATCGACCGGGAGTACGCACGTCCGCTCGACGTGCCGACCATGGCCCGGCACGCGCTCATGTCACCGGCGCACTTCTCGCGGCAGTTCCGGGCGGCCTACGGCGAGACTCCGTACAGCTACCTCATGACCCGCCGCATCGAGCGGGCGATGGCGCTGCTGCGCACGGGGATGAGCGTGACCGACGCGTGCATGGCGGTCGGCTGCACCTCACTGGGCTCGTTCAGCTCCCGGTTCACCGAGATCGTGGGCGAGACGCCGAGCGCCTACCGCCTCCGCGACCACCACGCCCTGACGGGCATACCCGCATGCGTGGCCAAGGTGCACACCCGCCCGACGAGGGCGTGACGCAGGCCCGGGGAGAGCGGTGGTGCGCTCTGAACTGCTGAGCACCCCGGACGACGGGGCTCGAAACACGGTCTAGGTGTACTGCCCAGGGACGTTGGTCAAGCGGGTGATGGGTGGTCGGCCGCCGGTTGTGGTGGGGTCGGTGGTGATTGTAGAAGTGGAGCCAGGCCGGGAGGGCTTTGCGGCGGGCTTGTTCTGAGCGGTAGAAGCGGTCCAGGGCCCGGCCGTCGGGGAGGGTGTGGTGGAAGCGTTCGGCTTTGCCGTTGGTTTGCGGCCGGTAGGGCCGGGTCTTTTTCGGGACGGTGCCTGGCTCGGCGCAGGCCTGGTGCCGGGCCTGGGATCGGTAGGCCGCGTCGTTGTCGCTCAGGACGCGTTCGGTGGTGGTGCCGTGGGCGGTGAACCAGGTCACCGCGTTGCGCGGGACGCCGATGGCGGTGGTGGCCGGCGACGCGTGCGTGGTCATCGACGACGGTGTGGACGTAGGCGGTGCCCAGGCGGGGTTCCGTAACGGGCGTTGCGGGCACCGGTGCGCTTGGCGGTGGTCTCGCGGTTGCGTTTGCCCTGGGCCCGGCCGGC
>NZ_JBHLZP010000486.1:0-5996 GCF_042429965.1 Actinoallomurus acaciae | reverse complement strand
GCGCTCGGCGGCCCCGCGCTGGCCCGGCTGATGGGCGCCTCGGAGGCGCTCGACCTCGACCTCGACGCTCTGGCCGCCGAGGCCGACCGTGAACGCGACCGGCTGATGACGCGGCTGACCGAGGCCTGCGCGCGCCTGGACCCGGCGCGGCCGGCGCTGGAGCTGTGCCGCGAGCTCGTACGGGACCACCCGGACATCGACGGCGTCATCGACGCGTCCCGCGACTGGACCCGGCAGGCCGTGGCGTTCACCCGCGAACGCGACCTGGTGCCGTACCACGACGGCGAGTGCCTGGTCGGCCTGGCGCCGGAGTCGCGCCGCTGGGGCATGGCGATGATGTCGTGGGCGGCGCCGGGCGAGCCGGAGGCGCCGTCCTGGTACCACATCACGCCGCCGGACCCCTCCTGGCCGGAGGAGGACATCGAGGACTGGCTCCAGGTGTTCAGCGCCACCACCCTGCCGGGCGTGACGGTGCACGAGGTCGCCCCGGGGCACTTCTCGCACGGCCGCGCGCTGCGCCACGCGCCGACCGTCGTGCGCCGGACGCTGTTCTCCCTGGCCTTCGTCGAGGGCTGGGCCCACTACGCGGAGGAGCTCTGCGTCGAGGAGGGCTTCCTGGCCGACGACCCGCGGTTCGAGATCGGCGTGTGGCTGGAGGCGCTGGTCCGCGTCACCCGGCTCGCCTGCGCGATCGGCGTGCACACGGGCGCCATGACGGTCGAGGACGGGGCGCGACGCTTCGCCGCCGACACCCACCTGGCCGGGTCGGCGGCCCACGCGGAGGCCGCGCGCGCCGTGTTCGACCCGACGTACGGCCGGTACACGCACGGCAAGCTGGAGATCCTGCGCCTGCGCGAACGCGCCCGCCAAGAGTGGGGCGGCGAGTACTCCCCGCAGCGTTTCCACCGTGCCCTGTTCGCGCTCGGCTCGCCGCCGCTCGGCCTGCTGGACGGCGCCCTGGAGCACGGCTGAGCCGCCCGCGAGGCGATCGTCAGGCGCGGCTCCAGCGGAACACCTCGCCGCGGCGCAGGAGCAGGCCCGCGGTCAGCAGCGCGGCGCCCGAGAGCGGTGCCGGCAGCAGGTAGGGCAGGAAGTCCAGTGCCGATCCGCCCGGCGGGTCGGCGGCGAACAGCACCGCGAAGGCCACCGTCGCGGCCAGGAACAGCGCGCCGAGGAGCGTGCCGACCCGGGACATGAAGGCGATCGCGAGGCGCCCGCCGCGCCACAGACGCCAGAGCATCAGGGCGAAGACCAGCGTCCAGAACACGATGGAGGCGACGTCACCGGTGTGGCCGCCCGTCCGGTCGTGGGCGACGCCCCACGCCGCCATGCCCACCGAGCAGACCCAGAAGGCCGCGAAGCAGGCGACGGCGACGACCAGGGCGAGAGGGCGGCCGCGCCGGCCGACCGTACGGACACGGCGGATCGGTGCGCGTCCGGGCTCGGAGCCCTCGGGGCCGAGGTCGGGCGGGAGCATGTCCCGGGAGCGTACTCCGGCGTCCTGACGGCTCCCTGACCGATCCCCCGGGCTTCCCATGCGCGTGCCAGGGCGGTCCCACGGTTCTCCAAGGCTCCTCGGTCACGCTGACGGACTGTCATGTCACCGACGGAAGGCCAGAGATGAAGCGGCTCGTGGCACTGACCCTCGCGGCCTGCCTGGCGCTCGCCTCCTGCCGGGCGGGCGCCGCCGAGCGGACCTCACGGCAGACGGCGGCGCACGCGGCGGAGCGGCCCAACATCGTCTTCGTGCTGACCGACGACCTCGCGGGCAATCTCGCCTCCTTCATGCCGCAGCTTCAGCGGATGCGGCGGCAGGGAACGACCTTCACGCATTACTTCGTGACCGACTCGCTGTGCTGTCCCTCGCGGTCGACGACGTTCACCGGGAAGTTCCCGCACGACACCGGCGTCTTCACCAACACCGGCGCGGACGGCGGCTACCAGGCGTTCAACGCCCACGGGAACCAGCAGAACACGTTCGCGACCGCGCTGCGGTCGGCCGGCTACCGCACCGCCATGATGGGCAAGTACCTCAACGGCTACCAGCCGGCCGACCCGGTGCCGCCGGGCTGGAGCGAGTGGGACGTCGCCGGCAACGGCTATCCGGAGTTCAACTACTCCCTCAACGAGAACGGCCACATCGTCAGGTACGGCCACCGGCCGGGCGACTACCTGACCGACGTGCTGAACCGCAAGGGCCAGAACTTCATCGCCCAGTCGGCCAAGGCCGGGCAGCCGTTCATGATGGAGCTGGCGACCTTCGCCCCGCACGGTCCGTTCACGCCCGCGCCGCGGGACGCGAACAGGTTCCCCGGGCTCAAGGCCCCGCGCGGCCCCTCGTTCAATGAGGCGGACATGTCCGACAAGCCCGCATGGATCAGGGACCATCCGAAGCTCACCCCGAAGCAGATCAACAAGATCGACACCTCGTTCCGCAAGCGGGCCCAGGCCGTGCAGGCGGTCGACAAGATGCTCGGCGACCTCCAGGCGGCCCTGAAGGCCAACGGCGTCGACCGCGACACCTACATCGTGTTCGGCTCCGACAACGGCTTCCACATGGGCGAGCACCGTCTCGCCTCGGGGAAGATGACCGCCTACGACACCGACATCAACGTGCCGCTCGTGGTCACCGGGCCCGGCGTCGCGGCCGGCCGTACGACCTCCGCGCTCGCCCAGAACACCGACCTGTGCCCGACCTTCGAGACTCTCGGCGGCGTCAAGGTGCCGGACGCGGTGGACGGCCGCTCGCTCACGCCGTTCTTCTCGGGCGACACGGTGAAGGACACGCGCGACGCGGTCCTGGTCGAGCACCACGGTCCCGACAACGCGGTGAACGACCCCGACCGGCCGACCAGGGCGAGCGGCAACCCGCCGAGCTACGAGGCGGTCCGCACGGCCCACGAGGTCTACGTGGAGTACGCCGACGGCGAGCGTGAGTACTACGACATCGCCAAGGACCCGAACGAGCTGGACAACGCCGTGAGCCGGGTGCCCGCCAAGCGTCTGGCCCAGCTGAGGTCGATGCTGCACCGCCTGGAGAAGTGCTCCGGTACGGCCTGCCGGTGAGAGGCGGTCAGGAGGCCACGGGGCGGGCGAGGTCCGGCAGGACCTCGCCCGTCGCGATCTCGGCCAGCGCCGCGCTCGGCACCACGAGCTTGGAGCGGCGCACACCGCTGCCGACCACGACGTGGGGCTGCTCGATGACGGCCGCGTCCACCAGCACCGGCCAGGCCGCCGGGAGTCCGAACGGGGTGATCCCGCCGTACTCCATCGCGGTCTCGGACACCGCCTGGTCCTGCGAGGCGAACGACGCCTTGCGCGCGTCGAGGCGCCGGCGGACCACGCCGTTGACGTCGGCACGGGTCGTCGCCAGCACCACACAGGCGGCGAGACGCACCTCACCGCCCCGTTTGGCCGCGATGATCACGCAGTTGGCGGAGGCCTCGAGCGGTACCCCGTACCGCTCGCAGAACGCGGCCGTGTCGGCGAGCCCGGGATCGATCTCGGCGACCTGGAAGGAGCCCTCGCCCTTCCAGCCGCGCAGCGCCTCGGCGACGGGCGCGGCGAGCAGGTCGGTGCGGTCGAGGGCGGGCTCGAGTGTCAGTCCCCACATGTGTCGAACCCTCTCACAGGGCCGAGATGGAGGCGGGCGCGCGCTCCGCGCGGCTGAGGCCCCGGAGCACGCTGACGGCGCCGTGCCGGCGGATCGCGATGCGGGACAGCAGGTCGACGACGGTCTCGACGGCCTCGGCGGGCAGCTCGGGCGTTGCCACGCCGACGCTGCAGGCGAGGTCGTCGCTGTGCACCACGACCTCCAGCAGCCGGCTCGTGACGAAGTCGTCCAGCGTGAGGGAGAACCCCCAGCCCGGGCGGCGCACCCGCCGCGTGGACCGCGCGAACCGGGCCCTCCTGCTCGACGGCCAAGGCGGCGATGGACACCAGCGGCTCCTGGAAACCGCTGGCGGGCAGCGCCACGGGCGGCTGCGGGGACGCCTTGATCCATCGAACGACCGACAGCGGTGACGGGGCGAACTGGATCTTCTATCCCGGCGTCGGCAAGACCTGTACGTTCCGCGTCGACATTCCCGATTCGAGCGTCGTCACCGCTACCAACGTCATCTATCAGGCGTGGGACACGATTCCAGGCAAGCACACGGACGGACACCGCATCGGCGGCAATATCCGGACCGACCAGCAGGCCAATCGCGGCCGGGCGATGACCCTTACATTCGGCCCGACCAAGAACGGCACCATCGACCTGCAGATCTACGACGATTATCCCGAGCACAAGATCGAGGCCGCCGGCACGGTCACGGCCACCTGCCGCTGAGCCCGGCGTTCGATCGTCCGGCTACGCCACGCCGTGCGGTGCGTCGTCACCGTGCCACCAGGTCCGTGAGATCGGCGAGCACCTCGGACGCGGTCACCGGGTCGAGGTCGGCGAACGCGAGCCTGGACGGCTCCCCGGGCGGGCTCCACGCGCCGGGCTGTTCGGACAGCCCGATGAATTCCAGCGACTGCTCGGTGGAGACGTCGACGGCGCCGATCGTGAACCCCTCCGACGGGCCGACGACGATCCAGCGGTCCTTCGCGACCCGCTTGGACAGCCGGCACTGCACACCCGCGAACATCGGCTCGTCGCGCTCCCAGCCGCGCCGTTCCAGGCCGAGCAGTTTGGCGGTCGGCACGGTGATGTTCTCGAACCGCTCCAGCCGGTCGCCGGCGGCCTCGTCGTCCGTGAGCCGGTGCACGGCGCGGCCGAGCTGGGGGAAAGGCTGCAGGATCTCGTGGTCGGCGAACAGCTCCCCCCATTCCGCCAGCTCCTCGCCGAGGTGGAGCGGGTGCGCCAGCCGTACCGAGGCGTCCTCCGGCAACGTGAACTCCTCGTCCCGTACGTCGGCGAAGGTGCGGTCCTCCGCCACGCGGAACGCCGTCACCGCACCGACGCCGCCGATGGCCGGGGTCGCGCACAGGGCCCTTCGCGAAGCCCCGGCCGGGACGCACAGCCACACCAGCCGCCGCACCAGATGCCACAGCAGGGGATGGGAGACGAACAGCTCGCGGAACTCACCGGTCGTCCAGCTGCGGCCCGAGACCATCGCGCCCTCCAGCCGGCGCACCTGGTCCGAGGCCACCGTCCGCACATCCTTCTTCAGGGCCATGAACCGCTTGCGTTCCGCCGGCGCCGACTCGGCGTCGTCGCGGGCGCCCGGCTTGGGCAGGTCCTTGAGCCGCTTGCCGTCCTGGTCCAGGACGTACGGCCGCAGTTGCTCGTCGAAGCCCACGGTGAAGCGCCGGGGCCCGTAGTCCACGACGGTCGAGCCGGCGGCGTCCAGCCCGAAGTCCGGCACCAGCCGGTCGGCGAGTTCCTCGCCGGACAGCCCGAGATCGGCCGCGACCTGCTCGATCTTCTCCTTGGCGCGCGTCCTGAGCGCCTTGAACCTCACCCGCAGGGACAACCCGTGCAGATGCATCAGGGCCACGTCGCTGCCGATGGTCGCCAGCATGTCCAGGCCCTCCACGGCCCGCTGGTGCGCTCCCTCGCCGGGCCAGTCGCGCAGGATCGGCGCCAGCCGGCGCACCGTGTCGTCGTCGCCGAGCCACCCCAGGCCATGCAGCGCCCAGCTTTCCGCGGCCGGCATCCCGGACAGCCGCCACTGCTCGAACAGGGACCAGGCGAAGGAGGCCAGCGACTCGGGATCGCACGTCTCCTTCACCACCTCCACGCCCGTGTAGACCGCGCCCGGCCGGGAGATCGCCAGCATGGTCAGCAGATGGCGTACGGACGCGGCCGGAAGCGCCGAGGCCCGGCCGCGCAGCAGCACTCGCGGCAGCAACCGGGGGGCCGCCCAGGCGGCGGGCTCCGGCATCCGCGACGGCAGCGCGAGCTCCATCCGATCGGCCGACAGCAGGTCACCGATGACCGCGACCGCCTCGGGACCGTGACCGGCCGCGGCGTCGAGTACGGCGTCCTTGCCGTGCGTGGCGGCGATGGC
>NZ_JBHLZP010000485.1:0-6001 GCF_042429965.1 Actinoallomurus acaciae | reverse complement strand
CTCGCGCACGGCCTCGGGGTCGGCGGGAGCACCGGTGGCGGCGTCGGGACGGGCGCGGGCGAGGACGCCGGCGAGCTCCGGCCGCTCCCGCAGCGCGCACAGCACCGGCAGCGTGTAGACGCCCTCGGCGATGTCATGGCCGGCCGGCTTGCCCATCGCGCCGGTGGTCGAGGTGAGGTCGAGCAGGTCGTCGACGATCTGGAACGCCATCCCGAGTTGCAGGCCGTACTCGGCCAGGGCGGCCGTCGCCTCCTCGCCGAGGCCCCCGGCCATCGCGCCCAGGCGGCACGAGGTCGCGAACAGTGCCGCGGTCTTGCCCTCGATCGCCGCGTAGTAGTCGCCCTCCGACCGTGCGGGGTCGAACAGGGCGGCGGACTCGCGCGCCTGGCCGTCGCACAGCCGGATGAACGTCCCGGCCGCCAGCGCGCCCTCCGCGGCGCCCAGCTCACACGCGATGGTCAGGGCGCGGGCCAGCAGATAGTCGCCGGCGAGCACCGCGCGCACGTTGCCCATGCGGGCGTTGGCGCTGGTGACACCGTGCCGCTGGGCCGCCTCGTCCATGACGTCGTCGTGCACGAGGCTCGCCAGGTGCAGCAGTTCGACGGTGACGCCCGACCGGATGGAACGTTCCCGCTCCCCCGGGCCGGCGTACGCGGCGGCGAACACCAGCAGCGGGCGGAGCCGCTTGCCGCCCGCGAGGATCTCGGTCACGGCGTCGCCGATGATCGGCACGTCCCCGGCGACGGCGGACGCGACGCCCGCCGCGCACTCCTCCAGGTCGGCGGCCAGGCGCCGCTCGCCGGCGAAGTCCGCGACGAGACGGTGCGGCGCGGCCGTGAGCAGCGCGCCGGTGCGGCGGTGGACCGCCGCAAAGTCCGGGGCCGCGGTCACTGCGAACGAGCGTCGCGACGTGTCCGGTGACGTTCCCAACAGAACCTCCCGTGAGTGGGGGACGGGCAGGGCTCGTTGATAACACAATTCATGAATGGGCCGACGATTGGATTGTGCGGAGTTTTCCGGGACGGACTCAACCCTCGAGGCCAGCTGAGGTCAGAGAGGTTCCGGCAAGACCGAAAATGTGTTACGGTCGCACATATTAACCCTTAATCGGGGTTTAACCGAGATTCGACCGCCGCACGGCTCATCACGGCGCCGACCTGGTGTTTTCCGCCCCAGATGATCTTACGTCGACTCCCGTACGGGGAGCCCGTCACCGAGGTTACGGGCCTCGTTCCGGCGACGTGACTTCGATCATACCGAGCCATTCGCGCTTTCCCATTCGGCGCCGAGACCGATGAGTGCGTTTTCCGTACCGCGCGGCTCAGCTGGCGGGGAGTTTGGAGGAGACCGACCGTACGAGCCCGGGGAGCACGGTGTTCACCCAGTAGGCATGCGCGTCGGTCCGCTTCGGCTGCCCGGTGAAGCGGTCGATGAAGAGCGTCGGCCCCGTCCCGACCGAGAAGGCGATGTGGGGCATGCGGCAGTAGTAGTCGGTGCTCGCGAGCACGCATTCGCGCGCGCCGAGCCCTCCGGGCACGCGCGGCCGGCCCTGGGCGAGGGTGTCGTAGTTGTCCTTGACCGTGTCGGTGTCGCCGACGGCGACGTCCTCGACGCGTACGAGGTCGGGCTGGGAGCGCGGCCTCTTCTCATCGCCGGCGACCCAGAACCGCGTCTCGCAGGCGGTGCCGGGGGCGTCACGGTCGTCGTCTCCGGCGCCCGCCCCCAGGTTGGTGACGCGGATCTGCTGCTCGCGCGGGGTCTGCTCGACCTTGGTGACCTGCGGCAGGACCGCCTTGAGGTCGTCGGCGGTCAGCAGCTCACAGGCCTTCGGCCAGTTGTCGAACCGCGTCAGGCCGTCGGCCTCGGCCGGGGCGAGCTTCAGCGTCGAGGTCGCGATGCGCGGCGCCCCGACCCGTATCGGCGGCGTGGTCCGCACGTGATGGCCGCACGACGCGGCCGTCAGCGTACCGGCGACCAGCGCGGCGGCCGCCGCCCGTCCTCGTGTTCGCGCCATGACACCGCGACCCTAACCGGCCCGGCGCTCCCGGGCGACGACGCACGGGTCGCCGCGTGGCGCTCCTCGCGGACGCACTCCGGCGGCCGTGCGCCGCCGGAGTCAGCCGCAGGCCAGCAGCGGCGGGCCGGAGTCGTCCTGCTCTTCCGGCGTCTCCTCGCCGAGGTCACGCTGAGCCTGCAGCTCGCGCAGCGCCTTCAGCAGCGGAGCGTCGGTCTCGTCGCGCCCCCCGACGTACTGGATCGCCTCGGCCAGTTCTTCGCTCGTGAGCTGTGACAACGGCTTGCCGCCGGCTCGCCACAGCGGACTGACGCCCTCGTTCATCTGTCCCAACACCTCTTCCCCCCGGGGCCCGGCGAGCCCTTGCGGGCATCAGCCGGGTAACAGAGCATGGCAAGTTCACCTATGACGTGAACGCCAAGCGCACGGTTTCAATGCCGAATCGTGACCGGTGGTGCCTAGCGCGGAGCGGGCACCGTCCGCGGCGGCCCGGCCGCGGCGATCTCCGCCGTGCACTCCGGGCAGCGCCGCGCCCTGATCGGAATGCTGCGCGTGCACTCCGGGCACTCACGCTCGGTGGCCTCCGCGTCACGCTCGAACAGCCGGAGCAGACGGGCGGCGGGCAGCACGATCACGAAGTACACGACCGCCGCCGAGATCAGGAACGAGATCGCCACCGTGAGGAACGCGCCGTACCTGAACGGGGTCTTGCCGACGTACAGCACGAAACTGTCGAAGTTGGGCTTGCCCCCGACAAGCGCGAGGAGCGGGTTGATGAACGAGTCGACGAACTGCTTGACCAGGCTGCTGAACTGTGTCCCGATCACTACCGCGACGGCAAGGTCGACCAGGTTTCCCCGCAGGATGAACTTCCGGAAGCCACTCATGACCTTCGCCTTGCCCTCCGCACCAAAATCACATGTCTGATCTATCCGCCGAGCGCCACACCCGCATCGACGGTTTCGCCGCACCACCGTAGCGGCGCGGCGACCGGAGCAGAGCCGACATCGTCGGTTACGGTCCGATGATGACCGATATCACTGACTTCCGCGCTCTGGTCGCCGCGGAGCACGGCCTGGTGGTCGTCTCCACCCTCCGGGCCGACGGCAGCGTGCAGTCGACCGTGGTCAACGCCGGCGTACTCCCGCATCCGGCGGACGGCCACGAGGTCGTCGGCTTCGTCGTACGCGGGGGCACGCGGAAACTCGCCAACCTCCGCGGGCGCCCACGCGCCACCGTCACGATCCGGGCGGGCTGGCAGTGGGTCACCGCCGAGGGGCCGGTCGAGCTCGCCGGGCCCGCCGACCCGCTCGACGGCCTCGGCCCGGAGGGCCTCCGGCGGCTGCTGAGAGACGTGTTCACCGCCGCGGGCGGCGAGCATGACGACTGGGACGCCTACGACCGTGTCATGGCGGAGGAGGGCCGTACCGCCGTCCTCCTCACGCCGGACCGCGTCTACTCCAACCCGTAACGTCGGACCGGGCCGGGCCACGGACCGGGGCGGGCGGGGCATCATCGTCTCCATGGCGGATGAGGACGGTTACCTGCTCGCCAACGCGCGGGCGGAGGCCGGGACGCGGTTCGAGGCGCTGTCGGCGCTGTTCGACCCACCGACGTTCCGGCGGATCGACGAACTGGGGATCGCGGCCGGGTGGCGGTGCTGGGAGGTCGGGGCCGGCGGGCCGTCCGTCCCGAGGGGGCTCGCCGAGCGCGTCGGCCCCACCGGACGGGTTCTGGCGACCGACATCGACGTCCGCTGGACGCGTACGGCCGCGAGCGCGGTCGTGGAGGTGCGCCGGCACGACGTCGCCCGCGACGACCCGCCGGACGAGGCGTTCGACCTCGTACACGCGCGTCTGGTCCTGGTGCACGTCGCCGACCGCGAGCGGGCGCTGCGGTCGATGGTGGCCGCCCTGCTGCCCGGCGGCTGGATCCTCCTGGAGGACGCCGACCCCGCTCTGCAGCCGCTCGGCTCCCCGTACGAACAGGGGCCGCGCGAACGGCTGGCCAACCGGATCCGCACCGGGTTCCGCGCGATGCTGGCCGAACGCGGCGCCGACCTCGCGTACGGCCGGCGGCTCCCCGCGTCACTCAGGGCGGCCGGGCTGACCGACGTGGCCGCCGAGGCGCACTTCCCGATCGCCTCGCCCGCCTGCGACCTGCTGGAGACGGCGACCGTCGCGCACATCCGCGACGGGCTGGTCGCCGGCGGCCGCGCGACCGAGGAGGAGGTCGAGCGGCACCTGGCCAACGTGGCGGCCGGCGGAATGGACCTGGCGACCGCCCCGATGGTCGCCGCCTGGGGACGCCGCCCGGAGTGAACCGCACGACCCCGATGGCCGTCTCAACGAGGGGACGGCCGCCGCCGTCGCGAGGGGGGCCGATGCAGTTCATCGAGTCGAGCGTCGTGGGCGTACGGTCGGCGGTCATCACGCTGGCGTGCCGGAGCGGCCCGCTGCGGTTCGTGCTGTTCCCGATGATCCATGTCGGAGAGCGGTCGTTCTACGCCCAGGTCACGACGCGGCTCCTGGAGTGCGCGATCATCGTCGCCGAGAGCGCGCCGACCGGTTCGGCGCCCGTGCAGGAGCGCATGTCACGGATCCGCTTCGACGGCCTGGTCGACCAGATGAGCGCGCTGGACCTGGACTCGCTCGCGATACCGGTCTGCTACGAGGCCGCGCCACCGACACCGAAGACCCGCGCCGAACGCCTGCGCCACACCGCCGAGGACTCCATGGGCGCCGTCGCACTGCGCCTCCTCGGCCGGTACGGCGACCCGCTCCGCGTACCCGGCCTCGACGAGTCCGACGACCACGACGACCGGTGGGAGGGCGGCCGGGTCGAACGATGGATGCGCGAACGCGTCGTCGACCGCCGGGACGACGCCTTGAATAACCGGCTCACCGCGCTGTACCAAGAGCACCACGCCCGGCCGATCACGGTGGCGGTGGTGTACGGGGCTGCGCACATGCCGGCCGTCGTGGAACACCTGGGCACCGAGTTCGGCTACTCCGTCAAGGGAGCGGAGTGGCTGTTCGTCGCCCACGCACCGAGCTGACCGGGCGCCTGGGGAGCCGCCTGAAACGGCCCGCCCGCAGACGAACCCAGGAGGCCCAGAACTGTCGCCGGTGAGCTGATCTCTGCGAGATCGGCCGCAGCCCCCCGCCCGTGAACGGGTCCCGGAGGTACCGGTCGCGGCCTCCCGCCCGTGGACGAACCCCGAAGAGACCGCCCGCAACGGGCGCGCCGCGGGTGATGAGCACGACGCTCGCGGGGCCCTGCCAGAGCGGGGCGCCCACCGCCGGTGTGTCTCAGCTCTCAGAAGCCAAGGTTCGGGCCTCGTTCAGGACCTCGTGCAACGGGCGGCCCGAGGCGAGTGCCGCCTTGCGGGCCTCGTCGTACTCTGGCTGGGCGGTCACCACATGGCCGCCGAGCAGGCCGCGTTTGACGCCCACGACGGTTCCGCCGACGTCCACCTCCACGCGGTCGCGTCGCAGGGAACGTCGTTCGACCGAGGACACCCGCACACCGAGGCTCGTCGTCTGTTCGAACACCACGCGGCACACCGCGTCGAGGCGTGACGGCTCGACCAGGACGCTCAGGATCTGGCCCGGTCGTCCCTTGCGCATCAGCGCCGGTGAGCACCAGGCGTCCGCCGCCCCGGCCGTGCGCAGCTCCTCCAGTACGTCCGGCCACAGGCGCGGGTCCAGGTCGTCGATGGTGCTGTCCACCCGGTGCAGCTCCGCAGACGCCCAGTCGGCGGACGGCGAGGCGGACCCCACGACGACGCGCACGACGTTGGGGTGGCCCTCCGGGTCGGCGGTGCCGGCGCCCATGCCGATCGCGGCGGGCACGCAGTCGGGCATCGGGCCCCAGGCGGTGGCTAGTGTGGCGAGCAGCGCCGCGCCCGTCGGCGTGCACAGCTCCATGGCGGCCGGGTGCGACCGCAGCGGCGCGCCGGCCTCCGTCAGCAGCTCCAGCACGGCG
>NZ_JBHLZP010000484.1:0-6003 GCF_042429965.1 Actinoallomurus acaciae | reverse complement strand
GCTCGCCGAGGCCGCGCTCCGCGCGGGTGTGCTCGTCGGCCCCGGCCGTCGCTGCTTCCCCGCCGAGCCGGCCGGGCCCCGCGTACGGCTGAGCTACGGATCGCCGGGCGGCGAGGCCGAGTTCGCCCGCGGCGTGGCCCTTCTGTCCCGCGTGCTCGACGAGAGCCGATAGTCTCCGGCAACCGGTGACCGGCATTCGCCGGTGTCGCCGACCGTCGTCATCGAGGAGGGGCCGATGACCGGCCCGGAGCACGCGCTGCTGGTGCGCGACTTCGTCAACACCTACGACCTGCAGTGCGACATCGAGGAGTTCGGGGCGCCCTCCGACCTCAGCGGCTGGCTGGCCGAGCGCGGCCTGGTGGCATCCGGCGCCTCCGCGAATGAGTCCGACCTGGGCCTGGCGGTCGCGCTGCGCGAGGGCCTGCGGGCGGCGATGCTCGGTCGGGCACGGCCGGAGCTGGAGGGCCTGCTGGCCGCCCTGCCGATGCGCCTGTCACTCGACGGCCCCCGGCTCGTACCGATCCACCGTGGGGTCCGCGGCGGGCTCGCCGAGGTGGCGGCGGCGGTCATGGCGAGTGCGTCCGACGGCACGTGGGAACGGCTGAAGGCGTGCCGGGCGACGGGATGCCGCTGGGCGTTCCTCGACACGTCCAAGAACCGCTCCCGCGCCTGGTGCTCGATGCGCATGTGCGGCAACCGCACCAAGACCCGCGCGTACCGCGAACGCCGGCGGAGTGGAATTCCGGTCGCCCGCCGGAAAATCGGCGCCGATGATGCCGATGTGACGAATGAACGGACCAGTGTTTGAACCGTCAATGAATGGCCGGGTGTACGACGCCCGCCCGGCCTGAACAGGCGGCGGTATCATGGGGCTGATTGGCCGAGCCTGGACATGCACTGACGAATTCAGGTAGTTGGCGCCCGCCTCGATGCGCCGGCCTTAGCCGGCCAGAGGATCACCGATGAGAGTACGAGCCCCGCGCCTCGCCCTGTCGCGGACCTGTGTCGCCACCGTGGCCTTCCTGCCGATGTCCGGGCTGGTCGGCGACTTCGGTCTGCCGATCGCGCAGGCCGTCTTCGGAGAGGGACGGGCCCGGCCTTCGCGGGCACCCGAGACCGCGGCGGTTTCGGCGCCCCGGTCGAAAACGCTGGAAATGGTCCTGCATGACGATTGGGTTCACCAATCCCGCGCAGTTTGGCTTCCGGCGGGGCTGGTCGTGATCATCGCCATTCTGGCGTCCCTTTCCCTGTTCGCCTTTCTCACCCGCGGTTCGGTCCGGCCGACGCCGGGCGGCCGGGCCGGCGGAATGGACCCGCTCGAGAGGCACGCGCTCCTCACCCTGAGCGCGTCGCTGCGACGGCGCGACGACGAGGCGCACCGCACGCAGGCGACGCATCAGGCGCAGGCGGCGCTCCGGCGCGTGGCGACGCTCGTCGCGCGCGGAGTCCCGCCCCAGGAGACGTTCAGCGCGGTCGCCGGGGAGATGGGGCGCCTGGTGGGGCCGGATCACGTGACGCTTCAGCGGTTCGAGCCCGACGACACGGTGCGGGCGGTCGGCCACTGGAGCGCCCCCGACGCCCCTCAGATCATGCCGCCCCTCGACGGGCACTGGCCGAACGAGGAGGGAACCGTCGGGATGACGGTGCTCCGCACCGGGCGTCCGGCCCGGATGACGATCTCCGCGGATGTCACCACCGAGATCGGCTCGTGGCTGTGGTCGAAGGGGATCTGTTATGTAGTTAGTTGCCCTATCTGGGTCGAAGGCCGGATATGGGGGACGATGACCGTCCTTTCCCGTACAGAGCCGCCGCCCGTGGTCACCGAGGCACGCATGGCCGACTTCGTGGAACTCATCGGCACCGCGATCGCCAACAGCCAGGCTCGCGCGGAACTGCTCGCCTCCCGGGCCCGCGTCGTCGCCGCGTCCGACGAGACCCGCCATCGCATCGAACGTAATCTGCACGACGGCGTCCAGCAGCGTCTCATCGCGCTCGGGTTCGAGGTCCGCTCGGCCGAGGCCGCCCTGTCCCAGGAGGCGTTGCGGGGGCAGCTGGCCTCCATCGGGCAGGAGATCGCGAACATCCTCGGGGAGGTGCGTGAGATCTCACGGGGCCTGCACCCGGCGATCCTCTCCAAGGGCGGTCTCGAGACGGCTCTGCGGACACTCGGACGCCGCTCGGCCGTACCCGTCAAGATCGATATCAACCTCGGCCGGCGCCTGCCGGAGCCCGTCGAGATCGCCGTTTACTACATCGTCTCCGAGGCGCTGGCGAACGCGTCGAAGCACGCGAACGCGTCGCTGGTGATCGTCGATCTCCGTGAGAACGACGGCGCCGCGTGGGTGTCGGTCCACGACGACGGCGTCGGCGGGGCCGATCTCGGCGGCTCGGGTCTCATCGGCCTCAAGGACCGCGTCGAGTCACTCGGCGGTTCGATCCAGGTCGACAGCCCCGCCGGAAAAGGCACCTCACTGCTGGCGATACTGCCGACCGACAAGACTTGAGCGCCGCCTTCGAACACGGGCTCCGAGCACGGGCGGCCGCGTCATGGCGGCGAACGCCGCCCGGCGCGCCGCTAGAGTGCCAGTCGCGGTGACGAATCACGGAACGGAAGCGGGCGTTGAGCGTAGTAGGGGTACGACCGGCCTATCCGGGCGACGTCGAGGCCGTCGCAGACATCCAGGTGCGCGCCTGGCGCGAGGGCTACGACACGGTCATCCCGGCCGCGGCCCTGGCCGAGATGACCGGGCCGGAGGCGCTCGGCCTGTGGCGCGAACGCTGGGCCGAGGCCGTCGCCTCGCCACCGAGCCCGCGGCACCGGCTGCTCGTGGCCGTGGACGAGGGCGTCATCACGGGCTTCGCGGCCCACGCCCCGGCCGGCGACCCCGATCAGGACTCCGCGACGACCGGTGAGCTGCTGACGCTCCTGGTCGACCCGTCGAGACGGCGGGCGGGTCACGGCAGCCGCCTGCTCGCCGCGACCGTGGACCACCTGCGCGACGACGCCTGCACGACGGCGGTCACGTGGGTGTTCGCGGCCGACGACGTGCTGCGGGCCTTCCTCGTGTCGGCCGGCTGGGCACCGGACGGCGCTCACAGCAAGGTCGACATGGGCGAATCCGTCGCGATGGTCCGCCTCCACACCGCCCTCACCTGACTTCGGGGCCTGAACCCGCCGTACCGGCGCGGTCGGGAGAGACGAGACGCCGGTGGAGCATCGGCGAGCGGAGGCCGTACGCGCCTCGTACCGCTATGACGCGATCGGCCTCGTACGGCGACCGACCGCGACCCGCGGCGGCTGCGTTGCGGACGCCCCGTCGCGCGCCGAACGGATCCGGCGGCTCCATCGGTGTGCGACGCCTCGTTCCCGCCGGACGCGGGGCGGAGGCGGCGCGGTCGATCGGGCGGGACCACGGCGAGGAACCCGGGCGGAACCCGCCGTGGCCCGCAGACCGGATGCGTGAACCGCTCTGCCTGGAGCGAGACCGGAGTCCGAGTGGCGCGGCGCCTAGAAGATCTTCTGGTCGAGGGTCCAGTCGATCTCCGGGCGGCCGGCGTCGGTCAGGGCCTTGTTGACCGCGCTGAACGGGCGCGTGCCGAGGAAGCCGCGAGGATTCATCGGGCTGGGGTGGCCGGCCTCCAGGACGACGTGGCGCGGGTTGGTGACGAGATCGCGCTTCTTGCGCGCGTACGCGCCCCAGAGGACGAACACGATGCGCTCGTCCGTCGCGTCCAGGGCCCGGATCACCGCGTCGGTGAACTCCTCCCAGCCCTTGCCCGCGTGCGAGCCCGCCTTGCCGGCGCGTACGGTCAGGACCGCGTTGAGCAGCAGCACGCCCCGCGCGGCCCACGGGGTCAGGTCGCCGCCGGCCGGCATCGGGACGCCGAGGTCGTCGCGCAGCTCCTTGAAGACGTTGCGGAGCGACGGCGGCACGCGCACGCCCTCGCGGACGCTGAAGCTCAGCCCGTGGGCCTGCCCGGGACCGTGGTAGGGGTCCTGGCCGAGGATCAGCACCCGCACGTCGTCCGGTGAGCACAGCCGGAACGCGCTGAACAGGTCGGGCAGCGCGGGGTAGACGACCTGTCCGTCGTACTCGGCGGCCACGAAGTCACCGAGGCGCCGCGTGGCCTCCGCGTCGAGCAACGGCTCGATGAGGTCACGCCATTTATCCGGCAAAAGCTCGAGGAGATCGAAGGACATGTGCCGAAACTAACAGTGCGCACCGACAAACGGAGGCTCAGACCCGCGGATCGTCCAGGCCGGCGTCGTCCTCCTGCGGGCGGGTAGGAGTGTCGAGCGGGAACCGGCGGCCCGGGCGACGCCACAGCACCGCCGGACCGTACGGCGTCAGGCCGTCACTCCCCCATGAACCGCCGCCGGCGCGGGGCCACGACGTGCCCGGCCATCGCCGGCCGGCGTGACGGCGACAAGCGTTCGGGGTCCGCCTCGGAGGCGCGCACGGCGACATCGTCCGTGCTCAGTGCCCCCATGGCCAGAGGGCGACCCGGATCAGGGGGATCGGGGGGCGAGGGTAGGTTGAAGTCGAACCGTTCAGCGGCGAACCATCGCCCACACTCAGGCAGGTCCACCCGAATCCCCATGACTGTCAGCACGGCTCCGGCCGCTCCCGCCCCCGCGATCGACCGTCCGGGCCGTCGCCGGTGGCTGGGCATGGTGATCATCGGCCTCGGCGTCTCTCTGATCATCGTCGACGCCACGATCGTCAACGTCATGCTCCCCCGCGTGGTCGGTGACCTGCGGCTGAACACGGCCGACGCCGAATGGGTCACCTCGGTCTACTCCCTCGTGTTCGCCGCGCTGCTCATCCCGTTCGGGATGGCCGGCGACGTGTACGGGCGGAGACGGATGTTCCTGCTGGGCACGGTGGTGTTCGTGCTGGCGAGCCTGCTCGCGGCCGCCGCGGGAGGCGGCGGCGCCCTCATCGGCGCGCGCGTGCTGCAGGGAGTCGGGGCGTCGATGATCCTGCCGGCCACGCTGTCCACGGTGACCGCGGTGTTCCACGGCCGCGACCGCGCCGTGGCGTTCGGGATCTGGGGCTCGCTCATCGGCGGCATGGCCGCCCTCGGACCACTGCTCGGCGGCTGGCTCGCCACCTCGTACGGCTGGCGCTGGGCGTTCGGGGTCAACCTGCCGATCGGCGCGGTGGTCATCGCCGGGGCCCTCATCCTGGTCCCCGAGACCCGCGACCGTACCGCCCGGCGCGGCGTCGACTGGACCGGCGGGCTGCTGGCCGCGGCCGGGCTCGGAGCGATCGTGTTCGCGCTCATCGAGGGGCAGCGGTACGGCTGGTGGCGTCCGCTGAAGCCGTTCTCGGCGGGAACGATGCACTGGGACGCCGGGATCTCCCCGGTGCCGGTCGCCCTCGCGGCCGGGGTGGTCGCGCTGTTCGCGCTGCTCGCCGTCGAGCGGGCACGGGCGGCGGCCGGACGCCCGGTCGTACTGGACCTGGCGCTGTTCCGCATCCCCTCCTTCCGCCGCGGCAACGCCGCCGCCTCACTGATCAGCGTGGGCGAGCTGGGGCTGATGTTCACGCTGCCGCTGTTCCTGCAGGACGTGCACGGCGATTCGCCGCTCCAGGTCAGCGTGGCGATCCTGCCGCTGGCCCTCGGCACGCTGGTCGTCGGCGGCTTCGCGGCGCGGCTGTCGCGGCGTGTGGGCGCCGCCCGGATGCTCCAGGCCGGCATGGCCCTGGAGACCGTCGCGGTGCTCCTCATCGGCCTCACGACGCACGCCCGCACCACCGGGTACGCGCTGGCGCCGTGGATGCTGATCTACGGCATCGGGCTGGGCCTGACCACCGCGCAGCTGACGAACATCGTCCTGCGCGACGTGCCGCCGGCCCGCGCGGGCCTCGCCTCGGGCACGCAGTCGACCGCCCGGCAGGTCGGCTCGGCGCTGGGCATCGCGCTGATCGGCGCGGTCTTCGCGACCAGCCTCAGCCACGTCGCGACCGACCGGCTGCGCGCGGCCGGGGTCCCGGT
>NZ_JBHLZP010000483.1:0-6010 GCF_042429965.1 Actinoallomurus acaciae | reverse complement strand
GGCGTCGCGGCTGGATCGCGCCCGCCGCCGGTCACCTCTGACATGCCGTCTCCTCCCGTCGCCGTCGCGCTCGCGGCGCGCGTGGGGCTCGTCCGCGGGCGCCATCCGGAGAGAAGGGCCCGCACCGACATCACGGCTGCGACCCCCCATCGGGATCACTTCGCGGCCGCATCCCCGGCAGCCGTGGGGAATTCACCGAAGTCGATGCATTCTGTGCTTCGTATGGCAATCACCACTCGCGATGCCTTTAGCCGGGCTAAGGTCACGCTGTGAGAATCAGGGGAATCGGTACCCGCGCTTTCGTCGGCATGGCAGCGGCGACGGCCTTGCTGGGTACCCTCATTGAGCCGGCGCAGGCCGCCGAACGATCAGACCATTCTGCGGCCGGCATCGCCCAGGAATTGCAACAGACCATGGACCAGCTGCACTTCGAGCAGGTCCTCGACCTGGCGCCGCCGACGGAGTCCGCGCAGGCCCGCGCCATGACGACCCAGTCGGTGGACAAGGACGCGGCCACATCCGCGCAGCGTGCGAAGCGTTTCGCCGCACTCGCGACGGACCCGCAGCCGATCGTCCAGCAGCCGCAGATCGACACGACCGTCATCGAACTGGACGCGCTCGGCCGGCCCGTTTCCTCCGGCACCGTGTTGATGAGCCCGCAGTATCCGCACGGAGTCGTCGTACCGACGGACGGGAATTACCACACCGACGCCGTTCGCTGGCGTCAGTGGGATGACGCGGGGTGGTACACCAACCACGCTCAGGGCACCATTGACATCGTCCCCGGCCGGGAGAACGCTCCGCTCGACTTCATGGAGCCCTATCCCGCGTCGGTGCTGAAGCTGATGGTCACCTTCGGCGTGCTCCGGCTCGTCGACCAGGGCACGATCAAGCTCAACGACACCTACGCCTACCAGCCGACGACGGTCAGCTCGCTCTGTGGTGACGCCACGAGCGACACGATCCGCAACTACATCGACGCCTCGCTCACCTGGTCCTCCAACGCCGCGTCGTGCGCGCTGGTCAAGCTGCTCTGGGACCACAATGCGGTCGACGGGCTCAACCAGACGTTCCAGGACCTCGGCCTGGAGACGATGCAGTTGAAGGAGACCAACCCGGAGAACGGCGGACACTGGTCCAACCCGGTCACCATGACCTCGCTGGACACCGCCAAGCTCCTCATGATCATCAATGGCTCGCCGGGCCGGCTGTGGACCACGCCGAACGGGACTCCGGTCACCGCCGCCGCCCTGAGCCCGTCCTCGCGGCAGTTCTTCAAGAACGAACTGCTCCAGCAGGGCTACAACGACGTGCTGTCGACGACGAGCTGGTGCGGCGCGGACTACCCGGCGCCGGGCATCCCCCAGCTCACCGCGTCGCGGTGGATCGCGGCCGACGGCACGACCACGGTCGGCGGCGACGCGTACGCCCATGACGTACGGCCGTGCAACCAGTCCGCCGAGGTGACGTACGGGCACAAGACCGGCCTGGTGGGCAACTCGGCCTCGGACGCGGGCATCGTGAAGGCGCTGCCCGGCAAGCAGGGGCGGAGCTACATCATCGCGATGTTCTCCAACCTCGGCGACCAGTACCAGGACCCGAACCGTCCGCCGACGGCGCCGGGCGCGCACCCGGTGGCCTACACCGAGAAGTTCGCCCAGCTCGGCAAGATCATCGACCAGTACGAGGCGGCGCATCACTGACGCGTCACCGACACGTGACAACGGCCCGGCGGCCTCGTGCCGCCGGGCCGTTGTGCGTCTTCCTCAGTAGGCGAAGGTGATGCGGCGGCCGATCGCCTCGCCCTTCTCCAGCTCGTTCACGAGCCCGTCCGCGTAGTCCTCCGCGCTGATCCGGCTCCGGCCCTCGGCGTCGGCGAGCAGCGTGTCGTCGCCGCGACGGTAATTCCCCGTACGCTCGCCGGGCGCGATCTCGGCCGCCGGGGAGACATAGGTCCAGTCGAGGTCGCCGGCCTCCTCACGCAGGAGGTCCAGCAGCGCGGCCTGCGCCAGCGCGTCCTCCTTCCAGGCGGACGGGAAGTCGGGGCCGTCCACGAGCCGAACGCCCGGCGCGACCTCCAGACTGCCCGCTCCCCCGACGACGACCAGCCGGCGCACGCCCGCGCTGCGCAGCGCCTCGAACACCGCACGCCCGGTGCCGAGCATCCCGCCCTCGCCGGGCGTGATCGCGAGCACGACCGCGTCATGACCGGCGGCGAGCGCGGCCACCGCCGAAGCGTCGTTGGCGTCCCCGGCCGTGGTGCCGTCGGCGCCGCTGCGCGTCACGCCGGTGACCGTGTGCCCCCGGCCGCGCGCCTCGGCGGCGATCCGGCTCCCGATCATGCCGGACGCGCCGATCAGCAGAATTCTCATGATGTCGCCTTCCCCTGGGGTTCGTCGTCAGGGACGTGACGGTATCCACTGGATATCGGTTACTTCAACGTGCTATTGATACCCTATGGAAACCATTGAGCAGGGAGACGCCTTCGACCCGAACTGCCCCACGCGGATGGTGCTCGACCGCATCGGCGACCGGTGGACCGTGCTGGTCGTGATCTCCCTGCGCAACGGGCCACGGCGGTTCACCGAGCTGCGCCGGAAGGTCAACGGCGTGACCCCGAAGGTCCTCACCCAGACCCTGCGCGCGATGGAACGCGACGGCCTGGTCACCCGCGAGGTGTTCGCCGAGGTCCCGCCCCGCGTGGAGTACACCCTGACCCCGCTCGGCATGTCCCTGCAGACCCCGATCCAGGCCATCGCCGACTGGGCGGAGGCGAACGTCGGCAAGGTCATGTCCGCTCGCGAGGCCTCGCTCCAGGCCTGAGTTCGGCGGGCCTCACAGGCGTACGGGAAGGGCACGCACGCTGTTGCCGACGAAGCTGGAGCGGTAGGGAAGCCTCGTCTCGGGCACGTCCAGGTCCGGGAAGCGGGTGAACAGCCGCGCCAAGGCGATCGTCGCCTCCATCCGGGCCAGCGGGGCGCCGAGGCAGAAGTGCGCGCCGTACCCCAGGGAGAGATGCCGGGCGGCGCCGGGACGGCGGGGCCGGGTCACGTCGAAGCGGTCGGCGTCCGGGCCGTGCACCGCCGGGTCGCGCCCCGCCGCCGAGTAACCCGCCAGTACCGGAGTGCCCTGAGGGATCACCGCGCCGTCGACCGTCAGGTCGCGGACCGGGTAGCGGAAGGGGAAGAGGCTGACGGGCGCGTCCCAGCGCAGGGTCTCCTCGACCGCGTCGGGCCAGCCGGCCTCGCCGTTCGTGAGCAGGGCGAGCTGGTCGCGGTGAGCGCACAGGGCACGGACCGCGTTGGCGATCAGGCCCAGCGTGGTCTCGTGCCCCGCGACGACCATCAAGAGCAGGGTGCCGATGAGCTCCTCCTGGCTCAGCCGGTCGCCGTCCTCGTCGCGTGCGGCGATCAACGCGCTGGTGAGGTCGTCGCCGGGCCGCTCCGCACGGCCGGCCGCGACCGCGCTCAGGAGGGCCACCATCTCCCGGTTGGCGGCCATGACCTCCTCCGGGCCGACGTCCGTGGCCACCAGCCGGTCGGACAGACGGTGCAGCGTGTCCCGGTACTCGGCGTCGATCCCGAGCAACTCGCCGATGACCCCGATCGGCAGCGGCAGCGCGAAGTGCCGGACCAGGTCGACGACTCCGCCTCCGGCGGCGCGCTCGAGGCCGTCGAGCAGGTCGGCGGTCATCGCCTCGACCCGCGGACGCAGCAGCTCCACCCGCCGGGCCGTGAACGCCTTGCTCACCAGCGAGCGCAGCCTGCGGTGGTCGGCGCCGTCGGCCGTGGTCATGCCCCGCACCGTGGCGAAGGTCCGCAGCGGCCAGCCGGCGGCGATCCGGCCGTCGCGCAGCGCGGCGAAGTGCCGGGCGTCCTTGGCGACGTCGGCCCGGGAGAGGAAGTCCTTCAGCGCCTCGTGTCCCAGCACCGCCACGCCCTCGACCTCGCCGGGAAGCACGACCGGGGCGACGGGACCGTGCGCGAGCAGCCGCGCGTTGTCGGCGTGCGGACTGCCGCCGGCCGGGTTCAGCCGGTGCGGCGGGACGGACGAGGTGTTCACCATGGCTCCCCTCGGCGCGACCGGGTCGCTGCCGTCGAGGCTACTCGCGCGGACGGCTCCACAGCGGAGAACGTTTTCGGAGACGCGGCCGGGAGTCGAACCCGGACACCGATCGGCTTTGCAAACCGTCGCCCGCACCCGCGAGTACCGCGCCCTGTGGTCACCGGAGCCCCCTGCGGGTCCGGCATCGCGGTCGTGACGGGATTCGAACCCGCGGTCCCCTGCGTGACAGGCAGGTGAGCACTCCGCTGCTCCGCACGACCCTGTCGTCCAACGCAGCGCAGACGGGACTCGAACCCGCAAACACCGGAATGAAGGTCCGGCGGCTGTACCCGATTTGCCTACTGCGCCATGCGTACCCCGTGCGGGAATCGAACCCGCGATCTCCGGATTGAGAGTCCGGCGTCTTCACCTGCGTCGACCAACGGGGCGGGAAACACGGTCCGGCGAATACCGGCCGTGCGGCGGAAGGCCGGGGACTCGAACCCCGAGGCGGTCTTCTCCACCGCCGACGCCCTTTCCGGGAGCGCTCCTCGTCCAGCCGGACGCCTTCCTCAAAGCGGAGAGGGTGGGATTCGAACCCACGGAGGCGGATGACCTCACACCCTTAGCAAGAGTGCCCGATAAGCCTGGCTCTGGCACCTCTCCGAGAGTACGCCGTCAGAGAATCGAACTCTGTTCCCCGGGGTAAGAGCCCGGTGCATCACCTGTAATGCTTACGGCGTTCGCGTCGGGACGGCTGGATTCGAACCAACGACCTCCCGGCTCCCGGCCGGGCGCGCACTCCGCACTGCGCCACATCCCGTCCGGCCGCGTCGCCGCGGCCGCCGAACCGTACTCGGGACTCGAACCCGATTCCCCTGCTTGGAAGGCAGGTGCCTCACCCGTTCGGCTTGTACGGCAGGTCATCCGCATGCGTCGGAACGGCAGGAATCGAACCTGCGACCTCCGCCTCCCGGGGGCGGCGCCCTGCCAAACTGGGCTACGTTCCGCTGTGCGTCGCCGTGCCGACGGCGACTCGTGGACCAACCGGGATTCGAACCCAGGAACTCCTCGGTGCAAGCGAGGCATGATTCCGTTTCACCATCGGCCCAAGTGCCCGTGAGCGGATGTCTCACGAGCCGATGTTCTCCGCTGTGGAGTTGTCAATTTCCGGGCCCCCATGGGGGCATGAAGCCATCAGAAAAGGCCGCTGGGGATGTCTCCTCCGGCGGCCTCTGAATCAGGGACTGAACGTCGCTATCCAGAGGTCCGTTCGGGCTCTCCCGCGTCACTCGGAGAAGCACACGGGCACTTGGCCGCCTTGGCGCCGGGTTCGTACGTCATCGTGGTGCTCCTTCCTCGTTCGCGCTTTCTGGTCCCTATCTTAGGAACTCGTCGGACAGAGGCAACCGAATTAATCCCGAGTCATTGTTGAGACGCCGTACGCCCCGGTCGGGTTCCCGTTCAGCCGCGCAACGCGGCCGAGATGGCGTCGAGCCGGCGGTCGACCGGCCCGGCGGTGAACAGGCCCGTGCCCGCCGCGAGTTCGCCCGCGGCCGGCCGGAGACGGGTGTGGACGCGCTCCAGCACCACCCGGTCGCCGAGTTCGAGCGCGGCCTCGGCCTCCAGACAGCACAGCGCCTCGTACGTCAGGTCCGCGGGAGGTTCGCCGAGTTCGCGCAGTGCCGTACGGGCGTCGGCGCGGCGTCCCGACCGCAGCAGGGCGAGGGGCTCGACCCACGGCCGGTACGGCCCCCAGTCCGCGTCGGGGTCGACCTCGACGTCCGGACCGAGCCGCAGGCACAGCAGCGCCATCGGCAGCAGCCCCTGCTCGACGCCGGGCATTCCCGCGCCGTCGAGCCGTACGGCGGCGGCGCGGTAGGCGTCCTCGGCCCCCGCCCGGCCCTCGGCGGCCAGCCTCAGCGCCGCGTACCACCGCGTGAACACGCCGACGAGCGGAAGCAGG
>NZ_JBHLZP010000482.1:373-6424 GCF_042429965.1 Actinoallomurus acaciae | reverse complement strand
CGGCGGCGGCCAGCGCGGCTCCGGAGCCGACGGCGTTCACGCAGCCGCCCGCCCGGTGCACGGCGTCGGCCAGCAGCCCCACCGGACCGAAGCCCGCGTTGATCTGCCGGATCTTCGCCGCCTCACCGACCACCGCGCCCGCACCGCTCCGGGTGATGTGGACCGGCCGGTGGCAGTACGGCCCGGCGGCCGACCGGGCGCCCGCCGAGACCGTGATCCAGCCGTCCGCCGGGCAGGTCAGGGTGCCGACGGCCCGTACCGACAGCAGGCCCGTCGCGGCGGTACCGGCGATACGCCACAGGGTCGGGGTGGATGAGGGTCCGACGTCGCTCCACCGCAGGCCGGGAACGCCGATGAGCACGACGTGCCGCGCCGGGGAGGCATGGGCCGGGGTCGCGCCCGCGGCCGGGGAATGGCAGATGAGAGCCGCGAAGGCCAGTGCCAGCGCGGCGGCGACGCGTTTCGGCAACGATCGGCTCCCCGTCGAGTTCGCGACATGGCGGGGGAGATGATGCCCGCCGCTGGAGGCGTCCCCGCGCCCCGCGAGTTACGCGCCCCCGTCCGCTCGGTGAAGTATGGACGGCGCCCCTGCGGCCGGCGGCGCCGTCCGCCGGCATGTCGCCGATCTTTGCCTGTTCCTGGCACGGGTCGCCGGCCCGTCGGCCCGGCGACCCGGGGCGGCGGCGATGTGGTTACCGTGGGGCCATGGCTCACCCATCCGATGTCACGCCGGAGACACATGCGCGCCGGGCCTCGTCGTTCGGCGCTCAGGCCGCCGCGTACGCGGCCGAGCGGCCCGGCTATCCCGAGGCCGCCATCCGCTGGGTGCTGGAGCCGGTCTCCGGGCGCTCGCCGCTGCGGGTGCTCGATCTCGCGGCCGGCACCGGCAAGCTGACCGCGGGGCTGCTGCGGACCGGCGCCGAGGTCGTCGCGGTCGAGCCGGACACCGGCATGCTCGCCGAACTGCGCCGCGCGTTGCCCGCCGCACGGGCGCTGGCCGGCTCGGCGGAGCGGATTCCGCTCGCCGACGGCTCCGTGGACGCCATCGTCGTCGGGCAGGCGATGCACTGGTTCGACATGGACCGCGCCGTGCCCGAGATGTCCCGCGTGCTCACGCCGGGCGGGGTCGTCGGCGGCCTGTGGAACCGCGAGGACGACGAGGTGCCCTGGGTCCGCGGGTTCCAGGAGATCGCCCGGGGCGAGACGGCCGTCCGCCGGCGGGAAAGGATCGCCGGACTCGACCTGGGTCCCCTCTTCTCCGCGGTGGAGCAGGAGGCGTTCCGCCACGTGCAGCGGCGTACGGCGGATTCGCTCGCGGCCACGCTCGGCACCCACTCGCACGTGCTCGTGATGTCGGAGGAGGAGCGGGCCGCGCTGCTGGACCGCGTCCTGGAGTACCTGCGCGCGACGCCCGAGGCGGCCGGGGAGTTCGACCTGCCCCTGGTGACGATGACGGTCCGGGCCACCCGCGCCTGAGTCTCCGGACGTCAGCCGGTGTGGCTCACTTCGGCGCCTCTCGTCGCCCGAAGGCGCCCGGACCGGCGTGGAACAGGCCGATCAGGAGCACTCCCAGGGCGGCGAACCCGAAGGCCCAGGCGGGGTGCCGGTCGCCGTGCGCCCAGAAGAGGAGCAGCGCGGCCAGGGCGAGTCCGGCCCATCCGGCGACGAGGTTCGGAATGGGCCCGTTGCCGGTGAGGTTCGGATAGCGCTTCCGGGTGATGCCGTGCACGAAGTGCGGGAAGGCGTTGCCGCCCAGCACCCCGCCGAGAAACGCGAGACAGATCGTCTGCCACATGGGGGGCTCCTCCGGATCGGTGGCTCAAAAGGCGAAACGAAACCGTTTCGTACACTAGTTGGCCCGGCGAAGTGTACGCAATCGTTTCGCCGGGTCGCCGGTGCTCAGGGGGTAGTGATGTCCTGGGTCCCGACGACCTTGAGCAGGCGGAGCGCCTCGTGTGACGGGGTTCCGGGGGCGGCGGTGTAGAGCACGATCCACTGGTCCTGGAACGGGTCGTGCAGTGCCTCGCAGTCCAGGTCGAGCCGGCCGACCAGGGGGTGACGCAGCCGTTTGCGCGCCGAGCGGCGGACCTGGACGTCCTGCTCGGCCCACAGCGCACGGAACTCCGCGCTCGCGGCCAGGAGCCGGTCGATCAGCCCATGGACGCCCGCGTCCCGCGGGTACCGTGCCGCGGCCGTGCGCAGATCCGCCACGGACTCGCGGGCGAACCGGCGGCCGCCTTCGGCGTCGTGCCGGTCACGCGCGGTCGCGTCGGTGAAGAACCGCCAGATGACGTTGCGCTCGCCGGGCGGCAGCGCCGAGAAGTCGCCGAGCAGGGCGGCGGCCATCGCGTTCCACGCGAGGACGTCGTACTTGGCGTCGCAGACGAGCGCGGGAGTGTCGTCGAGCCGGTCGAGCAGGTGCGCCACGCCGGGCCGCACGTCCCGGCTCGGGCCGGGCGGTGGTCCGGGCACCTCGCCGACGAGGTGGTGCAGGTAGGCGCGTTCGTCGTCGGACAGGCGCAGCGCACGGGCGATCGCGCCGATCATCTGCCGGGACGGACGCGGTCCCCTGCCCTGCTCGAGGCGGATGTAGTAGTCCACCGACATGCCGGCCAGTTGGGCGACCTCCTGGCGGCGCAGGCCGGGGGTGCGCCGTCGGTGTCCGGCCTCCAGCCCGACGTCGGCGGGCTGCACCCGCGCCCGCCATCGCCGCAGGAAGGAGGCCAGTTCCGCCCGGTTGAACCCGCTCACCCGTCCAGGGTGCCGCGTCGGCGCCGCGGGCACCATGGGACCGCCGATACCAGCTTCGGCCGTGCTCTCCCGCCGGCGCCGGACGACGGTCACGGTGAGGGCATGACCACGTCAACCGAGCACAAGATCGTCCTGATCACCGGCGCCAACAAGGGCATCGGATTCGCCGCCGCGCGCGAGCTCGCCCGCGCCGGGCACACGGTGCTGCTCGGTGCCCGGGATCCCGGACGGGGCACGGAGGCCGCCGCCGATCTGGCCGCGCAGGGCCTCGACGTACGGTTCGTCCGCCTGGACGTCACCGACCCGGAAACGATCAAGGCGGCGGCCGACCTGATCGACGCCGAGTACGGCCGCCTGGACATCCTCGTCAACAACGCGGGAATCTCCCGTGACCGGCCGCACCCGCCGGCCGAGCTGCCGGTGGCGGCGCTGCGCGAGATCTACGAGACGAACGTGTTCGGGGTCGTCGCGGTCACCAACGCCATGCTGCCGCTGCTGCGCCGGTCGCCGGCCGGCACCATCGGCAACGTCTCCAGCGGGCTGGGCACCGTCGACTTCCTCACCACCCCGGACTCACCGCTGTGGCGGTACGCCGACCTGCTCGGTTACAACTCCTCCAAGGCCGCGTTGAACGCGATCACCCTCATCTACGCCCACTCGCTCCGGGAGGCGGGGATCAGGGTCAACGCGCTGTCGCCCGGCTACTGCGCGACCGATCTGAACGGCAACACCGGCCACCTGAGCGCCGCCGAGGGCGGGGCCCACATCGCCCGGCAGGTCACGTCGCCCGACGAGGACGCCACCGGGATGTTCCTCAACGAGAACGGCGGCACCTACGCCTGGTGAGGAGCGATCACCCGACGCGCGGCGTCGGGCGGCCTCTCGCGATGGTCCTCGGTGGCACCCGCCACTCGCCCAGCTCAGGGGCGTACCCGGCGTTCAGGGCGTACCGGACGCTGACGATCTTCGCCGCCCTCGGCACGGCGAAGACGATGTAGCCGCTCCGTGCCTGCCCCCGAGCCAGGCTCATCACGCGGGGGAAGCCCGGTCCCGCCGACACCGTCGCGACGGTCGGGTCGTACCCGTGGCCGGCCGAGTCGACCACCTTCGCGCCGAACGTCGGGCTGTCGTGGTACGCCGTCACGCCGATGTTCTTGAACACGAACCGGACGGCGGCGAACCGCTCGCCCTTGCGGGGCTTCTCGAACGCGCCGCGTCCGATGGCCGTGGAGACGACGTTCCGGACCTTCACGGCCATCCGCAGCATGCCGGTGCCGTTCGCGTCGTCCACGCCGGTGAGGACCACGGCGTCCCCGACGTTCACCCGGCGCACGCGCGGCCGGGAGTCGCTGGGCGAGGGGTTCTTCGCGGTCTCGGCGGCGGACCCGCACCCGCCGAGCAGCACCGTGAGCCCCGCGACGAGAGCCAGCCTCCGCACGTCCTCGGTCCCCCATCGCCGACCCGACCCTCCAGAACCGGATGATCATGATAGGGGCCTGGGAGACCCGGGACGACCACGGCCGGTCGCATGACGACGACACCATCAGCGCACGTCTCGCTCTGCGGATTCCCGGCCCGGTGTCCTCACGGAGGAAGGCGCGATGAATAGTCGCTATCCGGCGGCCTGACCGGCGAGGCGACGCAGGGCGAGCTCGGCGAGCAGCGCCGACCCGTCCGGCAGCACCGCGTCGTCGAAGACCGCCGTCGTGGCGTGGTTGAACGGCGCCGTGCTCGGGTCGCGGTCGGGCGGGCACGCGCCGAGGAAGATGAAGGCCCCCGGCACCTCCTCCAGGACATAGGAGAAGTCCTCCGCCGTGGTCATCGGGTTCGGCACCCAGACGAAGCGCTCCGGTCCGTACAGGTCCGCGACCGTGCCGGCCGCGAACTCGGCCTCGGCCGCGTCGTTGACCGTCACCGGGTAGCCCATCTCGTGTTCGAGCCCGGCCGTGAGCCCGTGCGCGGCCGCGATCCCGTCGACCAGCTCCCGTACGGCCTCGATGACGCGAGTGCGGGCCGTAGGGGAGAAGGACCGGATGGTCAGGCCGAGCTGCGCCTCGTCGGGGATGATGTTGGCGGCGGTGCCCGCGTTGATGCTGCCGACCGTGATCACGACCGGGTCGAACGCGTCGAACCTCCGGGTCGCGAGCGTCTGCAGCGCCGTCACGATCGCGCTCGCGGCCGGGATCGGGTCCTTCGCCAGGTGCGGCTGGGACCCGTGGCCGCCCGCGCCGTGTACGGTCACGCGCATCTGGTCGGCGGCCGCCATCAGCGGGCCGCGCCGGGTGAGGAACATCCCGGCCGGGATGAGCGAGGAGGTCACGTGCAGCCCGTACGCCGCGACGGGCCGCGCTCCGGCCGCGTCCAGCAGGCCCTCTTCGATCATGAGCTTCGCGCCGCCGTTGCCCTCTTCGCCGGGCTGGAACATGAAGACGACGCTGCCCGCGAACGACCGCTCGGCGAGCAGCCGGGCCGCGCCGACCAGCATCGCGGTGTGCAGGTCGTGCCCGCAGGCGTGCATCCGGCCGGGGATCTGCGAGGCGTACGGCACGCCGGAGCGCTCGGTGAGCGGCAGCGCGTCCATGTCGCCGCGCAGCAGCACGACCGGGCCGGGCGACGAGCCGCGCAGCACCGCCGTCACCGAGGACAGCGCCGAGCCGGTCGTGGTCTC
Source organism: Actinoallomurus acaciae (assembly GCF_042429965.1). Classification (NCBI taxonomy): domain Bacteria; kingdom Bacillati; phylum Actinomycetota; class Actinomycetes; order Streptosporangiales; family Thermomonosporaceae; genus Actinoallomurus; species Actinoallomurus acaciae. Next base: position 1,005 of record NZ_JBHLZP010000482.1, on the reverse strand, counting down.
CAGCGGCAGCCCGTCCAGGGCGGCGAGCACCTTCTCCCGGGTGCGCGGCAGGTCGAGTCCCACCTCGGGTTCGCGGTGCAGGTCACGGCGGAGTCGTACGAGATCGTCATGGAGGTCGCCGGCGGCGGCACGCAAAGAGGACATGAAGCCTCAGATTACGCGGCGCTCCCCATCGAGGTCATCACGCTTGACCCGGAAGTCGATCACACCGCCGAGGTCGGCGCGGTTCAGCGTCGTGCGCAGCCGGACCATGGCGTCGTCGCGGATGCGCCAGGCGAGTTCGCCCAGGTCGGCGTCGGCGTCGCACATCACCCGGACCCGCATCGCGGGTCGCCGGGCGCTGCCGGAGAGCCGCGGACGCACCCGGCGCACCCCGGGGTAGGACGTCACGTCGGCCACGATGGCGCGGGTGGCCACGCGCGCCGCCATGCGGGTCGCCCCCGCGCGGGCGTCGCCCATCGCGAGCCGCCGCAGCGTACGGCACCGCCACTGCGCGGCCAGCCATGCGCTGCCCAGCATCGCCACGGCGAGGGAACCGCCCGCGACGGACGGCCAGAACCAGGGCTGCGCCGCCACCCACCGTGACGTCGCGGCGGTGACGAGCGGACGGCTCGCCCGGAACAGCCCGGCGG
>NZ_JBHLZP010000482.1:0-282 GCF_042429965.1 Actinoallomurus acaciae | reverse complement strand
GACGCGTACCGCCACCTCGGGCACGCGTACGGGGTCGAGCTCCTCCAGCCGGTCGTACACGGCGTCGGCCACCTGCTCGCCGAGGTTCCCGTGGTCGCTGAACCCGGTGACCGCACGGATCTCCGCCCGCGGCCGCAGCCGTCCTCGCAGGCGTACGGTCGCGGCGTCCACGCCGGGCACGCCCAGGACGCTGGCGTGCAGGGCCGCGCGCAGCGACGAGCGGCGCAGGCCCGTGACGCCCGACGGGTCGTCGACGGCCAGCGGCGGCGTGCCCGTACGGCC
>NZ_JBHLZP010000481.1:0-6052 GCF_042429965.1 Actinoallomurus acaciae | reverse complement strand
CGCCACGACGACGGCGGCGAAGGCGTCGTTCAGGTCGTGCCGGGCCTGGGCCACGTGCACGGACGCGTCGTGCGGGGTGAGGCCGAGGACCTCGGCGACCTCGTCGACGTCCAGCTCGTGCCGCAGGGACAGGTCGAGCGCCTCCCGCTGGGAGCCGCTGAGCACGAGCAGCGCCGAGTGCACGAGCCGGCGGGTCGCCTCGTCGGCCTCGTCGGCCCCGTCCGGGACCGCCTCGGGCGCACGCTGGCGCTCGACGGGCAACTCGGCGTACGCGCGGCGGCGCAGGCACTCGTCCCGGGTGACGGCGTACAGCCAGCCGCGGAAGAGGCGCGCGTCGGGGATCCGCCCGATGCGCTCCTGGACGGTGATCAGAGAGTCGTGCAGCGCGAGTGCCGCGGTCTCCTGGTCGCGGAGGAGGACATGGCAGTAGTCGAACAGCCGTGGGGCGTACGAGTCGTAAATCTCCGGCAGGGCGTGGGGGTCACCCGCGTACAGCGACTGAGCGAGCCGCTGGTCGGCTTCCCTGTCGATACTCGGCCATGCGGCCACGGAGTCCTCCTGCTGAACTGGTGGGGCACGAGGTCACAGACGCCCCACCTGGTGCGTGGGTTCACAGGATCCTGCCACCATCTACAGCTAGTTTGGAGGATTTAATGGCAAATAGGTCATATCTGGCTACTGAATGTCACCGAAATGGGCGTTGTTTCCGGGAGCAATGACCGACGGTGACGGTAAAAGGTCGACCGGCGCCGTCGGGGGAGTCCCCGGCGCGGCGAACGGGCCCGCCCGGGTACGGGCGGACCGGCGCCGGCTCGGCCGCTCAACCTTTCAGGTCGGGGAAGTCCTCCTCGCGGAACTCCCCCGGGCGGCGTTCGTCGTGCTCCAGGCCCCGCAGCTCGACCCGGCGGATCTTGCCGGAGATCGTCTTGGGCAGGTCCGCGAACTCGACGCGCCGCACCCGCTTGTACGCCGCGAGGTGCTCCCGGCAGTGCGCGAGGATCGCGCGCGCCGTCTCGGCCGTCGGCTCGTGCCCGGCCGCCAGGCTGACGTACGCCTTCGGCACCGCGAGGCGTACGGGATCGGGCGCGGGCACCACGGCGGCCTCGGCCACCGCCTCGTGCTCCAGCAGCACGCTCTCCAGCTCGAACGGCGAGATGCGGTAGTCCGACGCCTTGAACACGTCGTCGGTACGGCCCACGAACGTGATGTAGCCGTCCGCGTCCCTCGTCGCGACGTCACCCGTGTGGTAGTAGCCGTCGGCCATGGCCGCGTCGTTGAGTTCGGTGTCACCGTGGTAGCCGACCATCAGCGCCGCGGGACGGTCCGACAGGTCGATGCAGACCTCGCCCTCGTCGCCCTTCTCGCCGGTGGCCGGGTCGATCAGGGCGATCGTGTAACCGGGCAGCGGACGCCCCATGGACCCGGGCTTGAGCGGCTGCCCGGGGGAGTTGCCGATCTGCGCCGTCGTCTCGGTCTGGCCGTACCCGTCGCGGATCGTCAGGCCCCAGTGCTTCCGCACCTGGTCGATGATCTCCGGGTTCAGCGGCTCGCCGGCCGCCACCACCGTGCGCAGCGGGAGCCGCCACGCGGACAGGTCCTCCTGGATGAGCATGCGCCACACGGTCGGCGGGGCGCAGAAGCTCGTGACCTCGCAGCGCTTCAGCACGTCGAGCATCGCGGGCGCGGAGAAGCGCGTGTAGTTGAAGAGCAGCACGCAGGCGCCGGCGTTCCACGGCGCGAAGAAGTTGCTCCACGCGTGCTTGGCCCAGCCCGGCGAGGACACGTTGAGGTGGATGTCGCCGGGACGCAGCCCGATCCAGTACATCGTGGACAGGTGGCCCACCGGGTACGACGCGTAGGTGTGCTCGACCAGCTTCGGCTTGTCCGTCGTGCCCGAGGTGAAGTAGAGCAGCAGCGTGTCGGTGCCGTGCGTCGTCTCCTCGCCCCCGGGGTACGGCTCGGCGGCGTACGCGTCCTCGTACGACAGCCAGCCCTCGGCCGAGCCGACCGAGATGCGCGTCCACTCGCCGGCCAGACCGTCGAACTTGGCCGTCTCGCCGGCGCCGGTGACGACGTGCCTCACGCCGCCGCGTTCGATGCGGTCGGTGAGGTCGGCCGGGGTGAGCAGCGTGGTCGCCGGGATGACGACGGCGCCCAGCCTCATCGCGGCGAGCATCGTCTCCCACAGCTCGACCTGGTTGCCGAGCATGAGCAGGATCCGGTCGCCCCGCGAGACGCCGTGGCCCCGCAGCCAGCCCGCGACCTTGCTGGACCGGTCGGCGAGCTCGGCGAACGTGAGCTTGGTCTCCGAGCCGTCCTCTTCCACGATCCACAGCGCCGGGGCGTCCGGCGACTCGGCGGCGAGCACGCCGTCGAACCAGTCCACGGCCCAGTTGAGGCCGGGCGCGTCGGGCCATCGGAACCCACTGCGTGCGGCGTCGTAGTCTTCGGCCTGCGCCAGGAGGAAATCGCGGGCCGCTTTGAAGGTGGCGGCATCGGGGGTCATGTGTCGCATCCTGGCACTGCCCCGCCGATCACGTAAATACCGGCGGCGATCAGCCGATGATGCCGCACGACCAGGTGACGCTGGTGGAGCCGTTCGGTGAGAAGAACACCGTCGCGCTCTTCGAGTCCGGGCAGGCGTCCTCGCTCTGCGTCACCGTCACCTGCACCGACCCGCCCTTCGCGAGCTTGCCGCCCGACGGGGAGAGCGACACCGGCCCGGAGGTCGAGGAGTTCCACGACACCGCACCCCCGACGGCCCTCACCATGACGGTGCAGCTGTTACTGATGCCCATGTCGCAACTGCCGTCGACGGACAGGGTGCCCGGCGTGGGCTTGGGACTTGGTTTGTGGGTCTTCGGCGGGGCCGGGCGGTGGGTGGTCGGGGTCGGCGTCGGCGTGTGCTTGGTGGGCGTGGGTGTCGGCGAGTGCTTGGTCTTCGACGGGGACGGCTCGACGCTGTCGGTCGGCGAGGGGAAGTCCGAGGGAGTGTCGCTCGGAGCGGCCACGACGTTGCCGGGGACCTTGTTGTCCGCGTTCTTCGGGCCGTCCGACCCGCTCGTCAGCAGGAAGATCGCGCCGATGACCAGCACCACGCACGCCGCGACCGCGATGGCCGGCATCAGGTGCGAGGAGGTCCCGTCGCCGCTCCGCCGCTCCTTGCGGGCCGGCTGTGCGCGGCGTTCGATGCTCGTCGGCCAGCCCCAGACGTCGAACGGCTCGGCGCGCTGCGCGATGCGCGTGCGGTTCTCGTGCTGGTCGGGCGCCTCGGCGAGCGCCAGCACGGCCATCCGCAGGTCGGAGGGGATCGCCGCGATCGGCAGCACCTGCATCAGCCGGTTCGTGGAGACCTTGCGCTTGCGGCGATCGCGGCAGACCGGGCAGGACTCGATGTGGCGGATCAGCTTGCGTGCGACGTCCGACGGCAGCGGCCACACGTTCTCGTCCACGAGCGCGGCCACGCTCGGGCAGTCGCCACGCCCCGTACGCGCGATGATCGCGGCGGCGAGGGAGTTGTCGAGGTCGTCGCGCGCCTGGGCGACCAGCTCGGTCGCCTGCTGGGAGGAGATGCCGAGCACTCCGCCGAGCTCCTCGGCGGACAGGTCGTGCCGCGCGGACAGGTCGATGGCCTCGCGGTGGCGGGCGGCCATCCCGGCGAGGGCGCTGTGCACGAGCTGCCGGGTGTCCTCGAGCCGCTGGCGCTCCTCGGCGTCGAGGAACGCGTCCTCGTTCTGCTCGGGCGCCTCATGGCGTTGTTCGGGACGGTCGGGATCGGCGAGCTGCCGCAGACACTCGTTGCGAACGATGGCATAGATCCAGCTGCGGAACCGCTCCGGTTCCCGCAACTTGTCGATGTGCTCCTGCGTCGCGATGAGCGAGTCGTGCAGGGCGTCCGCGGCCAGGTCCTGGTCGCGGAGCAGCGCGTGACAGTAGTCGAACAGGCGTGGTGCGTAGAAGTCGTAGATCTCCGCGAGTGCGGCGGTGTCACCGTCGCGCAGCGACTGCGCCAGCCGACGATCCTCTACACGGCCGAGACTGGGCCAACCGGCCACAGGTTCCTCCCGAGAGTGTCATGCCCGGACAGACCCCCGGAAATGAAGAAGGAGGCCCGACGCCCCGCTCCCGTCGGGCCTCCTTCACGTACAAGACGCCGCAGCCGGGAGCCTGGTTTACAGGATCCTGCCACTAGTCCAAGAAAATCCTCTCCCGAATGATTAGACCGATATGAACTCGTGTTGGCGGTTTCAGTGGCACTGGGGCGCGCAGATGCGCCGCGCGATCGTCTCCAGCAGGAAGCGTTGCACGTCCTGGGGCTTCAGGGCGTGGAACGCGTCACCGTTGGTCTCCGCCGCGATCTTCTGCATCGAGGACATGTCCACGTCCGGCCCGAAGCCGATGAAGACGACCATGACGGGCCGCTCCGGGTCGGCCTCCTTCTTCAGCGTGCGGAGCAGGCCGGTGAGGGAGATGCCGTTCTGGTCGTCGTTCTTCCCGTCGGTCAGCACGAGGACGGAGTGGTAGTAGCCCGGCTTGTAGCTCTTCTGCAGCGACCGCACGCTCGCGAGCACCGAGTCGTACAGGCCGGTGTTGCCGGTCGGCTTCGGGCGGACGCGGCCCAGAGCGGACAGGATCGCCTGTCTTCGGGTGCCCGAACCCAGGCGGGTGGACAGCGGCCCGATCGGCACCTCGGTCCGGTAGTCCAGCAGGCCGTTCAGGTTCGTGGAGAAGGTCCACAGCCCCAGGTCGGTGTCGTCGGGCAGCATCGCGAGGCCGTTCTGCGCGATCTGCGCGGTCGCCTGCATGCGGGTCAGGCCGTTGCCGACCGGCTGCGACATCGACCCCGACACGTCGAGAAGAGTCAGCATCCGCGTGCGCAGGGAGAGCTTGGTCCACGCCTGCATGACGTCGGTGACATCGCCGGCGGCCGGGGTCGGCAGCGCGCGCGGCGCCTTGGGGCTCAGCCCGTTCTGGCTGGTGAAGCCGTCGCCCGGATGGCCGTCGGGGGTACGGAAGCCGAGCGCGCGCACGGCGTTCTTCGCCTCGGTGCCGCCGAGCGCCTGCTCGAGTAGACCGGCCGCGCTCACCTTGTCGTCGTCGTCGGTGGCCAGCGTGAACGGGTAGTCCAGGCTCAGCAGGCCCTCGCTGGGATACAGTGCCGTGGCCGCGGTGGAGGGGTTCCCGCGGTTGAACTTCCACACCGCCTGCTCGGGCACGATCACCACCGGCGCACGTCCGTGCAGGTCACGGTGGAAGCTGGCGAACAGGGCCTGCGGCGTCGGCGAGAGGCTGTTCTGCACGTTGCGGACGATCTGGGTGAAGATCGGGTCGGCGTTCGGGTCGCCCTGCAGCAGCTCGCGGGTCATGACCACCGCGCCGATGCCGCCCGCGTTGCGGTTCGGGTCGAGGATCTGCAGGTGTACGGAGTTGGCCGGGAGCATGTCGTTCTTGCTCACCGCGCCCGCGGAGAGCGCGTCGGTGGCCTTGAGCAGCATGTCCCACGTCGGGCGGATGCCCTCACTGTGGATCTTGTTGGCGAACGCCCGCGACGTGGCGACGACGATCGGCGTCTTGGCGAGCGAGGTCGGCGTCAGATGGACGCTCGACGCCCCCTTCGCGGTGCTGCGCACGAGCGTGACCCACAGCGAGGAGTCGGGGATCCACACGTCCGGGTCGGCCTCGCCCGGCACGGACCCGCCGCCGGACAGCACCGTGGACATGCCGGCCGGGTCGGACGCCTTGACCATCGCCCGTACGCACTTGCCGTTCACCGAGTGCCGCGCGTCGTCGAAGGACTTGGCGACCTTGCTGATGGCCGGGGCGATCTCCGGCGCCGCCGCCACGTTGAGCTTGATCGCGTCGCCGCCGCAGCCCCGCGGGCCCGCGAGCGCGTACACGCCCGCGCCGAGAAGAATGGCCAGACCGATCGCGCCGGCGAGCGGACCGATCAGCGTACTGAGCGAGCGGCGCCGTTCGGCCCGCCGCCGTCCTCCGCCACCCGGGGCCGAACCCGCCCGCCGGCGCCCGCCTTGGCCGGGCCGTGCAGCAGGTG
>NZ_JBHLZP010000480.1:0-6070 GCF_042429965.1 Actinoallomurus acaciae | reverse complement strand
CCGCCCGCCGCCCACGCGGCATCGTCTCCCCGACCGAGACCCGAAACGCGATCCAGGCCTTCCAACAGGCGATCGAAACGGGCGACCTGCAGGGCCTGCTCGACATCCTCGCGCCCGACGTCGTCCTGCTGACCGACGGCGGCGGAGTCGTGCGGGCCGCGCCGGCGCCCATCGTGGGAGCCGGGGCGGTGGCCCCCGTGCTGGGCCGGATCTCCGCTGCGGCGTCGCTGCTGCCGGCACAGGTCAACGGATGCCCGGCGCTGATTCTCCGGCTGAACGGCGAGATCGACACCGTCATGGCGGTGCGCATCGACGACGGCGTCATCACCGGGCTCTACGCCGTCCGCAACCCCGAGAAGCTGTCGCGTGTCGAGCGGGAGACCGCGGTGAGCCGCTGAGCGCCGGGAGATCCGCCGCGTGAGTCAGTAGCCGAGTGAGTGCGCGAGGGCCGTCATCCGGTCGCACATCTCGTCGTGCAGGCCCCAGGAGGGGTCGAAGACGATCGGCCCGGGGGCGGAAATCGGACGCAGCGCCGGGGAGCGGAGGAACTTCGGGTCACCGCCGAGGAGGGCGCCCGAACGCCCGGTTCCGGCGAACCGCCAGTTCTCGGTGAGCAGCATCCGATCGATGATCTGCGGATCGTCGTCGAGCTTCAGCCAGGCCAGGATCCGCGGTAGCCAGACCCTCGGTTCGGTGAGCAGGTCCTCGGCCCGAACACGCATCCATCGCCCGGCGGGCAGCGGCGCCAGCGCGTCGATGATCCGCCGATGTGACGAGTGCCAGAAGGCGGCGGCCGCGGCGGCGAGCGCCTGGTCGGACCGGAACCGCCCGGCCGGCCGCCAGTGCTCGTGCAGCGACCGCTGGGTCGTCACCGGATGGCGGACGAGATGCAGGAAACGCGCACGTGGATAGGCCGCCATGCACCGGGCGAGCGTCGCGTCGTCGCTGGAGGTGTCCGGTGACTTCTCCAGGCTGACGCGGGGCCGCGCGAGGCCGATGAGGTGGTCCATCAGCCGCGTCGTCGGCCACTCGGTGTGGTCGGCGAGCCATGCCAGGGCGCGTGCCACCGCGTCATCGTCCTGGCTGCCCTCGTGCAGGTCGGCGACGGCGCGCCAGAGGCCGCTCAGCCGCAGCGGAAAACCCGCCCACTCCGCTCGTTCGCCGACCAGCTCGCCGACGGTGGCGGCGGTGAAGACCAGCGTTTCCGGAAAGCCGTAGACATCGGGGTGGCCCGACAGCAGGGCCACGGTGACGGTCGAGTAGCTGCGGGCCGGAGCGAGGAGGAAGACCGGCTCGGCTCCCGCGCCGTCGGATTCGCGCACTGGGTCGAAGGTCATGAGGCTCCTCCGGCTACGAGAACGGGGGACACGACGGCTAGAGCTCGTAGTCCTGGGCCAGCTCCTCCCAGGGGATGTCGCGGAGCGCGGGATCGGCGCCCGACGGGATGCCCGGGGCGGGCTGGAACCAGGCGACGGTGAGGGCGGAGCGGTGCAGCACCGGGTCGGGGCCGAGTGCCGCGGAGCGGAAGAGACCGATGCAGGCCACGGCGGGCAGCACCTCGACGGGGCCGAACGCGCCGGCGTCCTCGTCGGGACGCTCAAGGGAGGGCGGGACGAGATGGGCCGGCGTGGCGGGGAAGGCGCGTTCGGCGGCCCGAAGGAGGCCTCTGGTCTTCATGTCGTTGACGGGCCTGCACGGATGGCCCTCGAGCATTCCGTCGTAGGTCCCGGACAGCCGCAGCTCGGAAAGCTCGGCCGTGCGGCCGGACGCGAGGACGATGCGGCTCAGTGGCATGTTCGCAATTTACGCCCGGGATCTGCTCCTGATACACGGCTTGAATTCGTGCCGGTTCTGTGAACGGACCAGCCCTTTCAGCCTTCGGCGGTGTCCGCCGGGAGGGCAAAGGGGTCCTCGGGCAGGAAACAGCCGTAGTCCTGCAACGGCCGCGGATCGTCGAGCACGATGTTCTCGAGCTCGCCCGCCGGGGAAAGGCCGTCCGGGCGATCCAGCACGCGTTCGCCCGGCCGCGGTCCGCCGTACCCGGCCATCGTGGCAGGCGCATCGGCCGCGAGCCGGCCGAAGCGGTCCAGCAGGGCGTGTACGGCGGCATAGACGTCGGAGATCTCCTCGGCGGCGGAATCCTCGGGTAGCCCGTTCATTTCGCGGAACGCTTCGCGGGCCGCGGCCAGGAAACGCTCCGGATCGACGATCACGACGTCCCGGCGCGTTCGGATACTGATCGTCATGCCCACCGCCGGTACCGGCTGGTCATCCATTCCGCGAAGGTACTAGCGCGGACGGCGACCCGACACGTGCTGTGGGCTCCGAAGATCCGACGGCGGGCCCGGCGGAACGCGATCAGACGCGAGAAGGCTTACTTAGACACAGGTGTTTGTTGGAGGTTAGCCTGTGGTCGCCCGACGGACCATCACGTGAGGACGGCCGCTGACCATGAGCCAGCCACCAGAGCCCGGCCCGTCGCCGGGAGGCCACCAGCCGCCACAGCCGCCCGGACAGCGGTTCGGTCTCCCCGGGACGCAGCCGGCGCCGTACGCTCCGGTGGGTCAGCGGCCCAACCGGCTGGGGCTGGCCGTCACGGGAGTGGCGGCGCTGCTGCTCGTCTCGACCTTCTTGCCCTGGACACGCGTGACGCTGCACGTGCCTCCGTACGTGCCGGCCGCGACGGCGGCACGGCTGCGCCTCGGCGACTCGGTCGTCGAATTCTGGGACGGCGTCGGCGAACTCCGCGTGACGTTCGGGTGCGCACTGGTCGCGGGCGCCCTCGGGCTGATCGGCGCTCTCCTGCGGAACGGCAGACTCGTCGCGGCGGCGACGATCCCCGGGCTCGTCTCCCTCGCCGCGGTGGTCGCCGTGGCGATCCGCCTGCATTCCATCAGGTCCAGGGCGCTCGGCAGGACCACGGAACTGCCGCAGGTCCTGCGGGCCGTCATCGACGAGCAGATGCACTTCTCGCTGGGCGCCGGCTGGTTCGTGGCACTGCCGATGGCGCTGGCCGTCATCGGCGTCGGCGTCGCGGCGTTCGCCACCGCCGACCGACACCCACCCTCGGCTCGGCCATGACCGCCGAGCCTCAGCGAATCTCGGCGGCGACGAAGAAGACCCACGACCCGACCACTTCGAGAAGGCCCTGGTCGACGTCGGCGGCGACCGCGACGAGCCGTGCGACCGCCAGCAGGTCCCGGACGCGGTGGTGGGCCGCCCGGTCGTTGCCGTATGGGCCGGGGTCTCCTCGCCGTCGTCGCAGGTCGGCGAGGCAGTCGGCGAGTTCCCGCCGACGTTCGGGGGGCAGCGGGCCGCCCGACGCGATCGCGGCGGCCACGCAGGAGTTCAGTGTCTCGGTGAGCCGGTCGGGTGGCGTCAGCAGAGAGGAGAGACGGTCGCCCCGCCAGTGCTCCAGGGCACGCACCGCCGCCTGCCGCGCCACGCCGTACCAGTGCTCGGGGCACCGGCTCGGGTTCGGATCTCGCGGGCGCGGGCTCCGCCGGCCGCGGAGCTTCTCCTGCCGCCGCGTGGCGGCGTACACGCGGGCGTCTTCCTTCCACCGCTCGCGGCTCGCCTCCAGCACATCCAGCGCCCGCAGGAGGGATGCCTCATCCCGCCGGATGGGACCCGCGAGGTCCTCCAGCACACTCCAGGTCGCCTTGTAGCCGCTCGGCCGGTACATCTGCACGCACGACCTGAGCGCCGACACCCGCCGGCCGTACGGCAGGAAGGCGTTTCGCACTTTGCGGGCATACGTGCCGAAACTCGCACCAGGAGGTTAACGCCCCCGGCATCGCCGACCACGGCTTCCGAGCGGACACCGGCGGCCGATCCGTACGCCGAGGGCGCCCCGCGAACGAAGAAAGTCGTGCATCCCACCGAGCGGGTCGGCGCGCACGTCCCCTCGTCGCGCCGACCCGAAGCGGTCCACCGCGTCGTACTCCGATGATGACCGCCGACCTCGCCAGGACACCCTCCGCACTCAGGCGCCGTCCGGCTCACCGTCTCAGGCGGCGATGCCGAGGGCCAGGGAGCCGATCACCGGCGCGACGTACATCAGCGGGAACGGGGTGTGGGAGAACCAGCGCGCCCGCAGGACGGTGATGACGGCACCGGCGAAGTACAGCACCAGGCAGATCCCGGCGACCGCGCCGATGGCCGGGACGAACAGGCCGGCCAGCAGGCCCGCCGCACCCGCGGCCTTGGCCGTGGCGAGCCAGGGCCGCCACGCGTCGGGGACGCCGTAGTCGGCCAGGGGCCGCACGACCCATGCCGCGCCGGCGAACATCGAGACTGCGGAGAATCCGACCATGGCGGCGGCCAGGATGGTGATGATGATGTGTGCGATGGACATCGCAACTGCTCCTCCCGTACGAATGCCGGCGCGGGCTCGCCCCGGCCGAGCGCGTTCGCGCTCGTCACGAGTGCAGACGGATGCAGAGGAACGGTTTGTGACATGACGGCCGGGGCGGTTTTGCGACCTGACGGCCCGCGGCGGGTCAGACGCTCTCCGGCGCCTCGCCGGTCTCGACGACCCTGCGGGCGATCTCGCGCAACTTGACGTTGCGTCGCTGCGACGCCCGCGACAGCACCGCGAACGCGTGGTCGGTGGACAGTTTGTGGCGCTCCATGAGGATGCCGACGGCCATGCCGATGTCCTGCCGGCTGGAGATCGCGACGTGCAGGTCGGCGTCGGCCCGCGCGCTGGCGAACGCCACGGCGGCGTGGGAGGCCAGCAGCCAGCCGATCTGCTCGGAGTACTCGGTGAGCGCCCTCGGCCTGAAGGAGTACAGATCGAGCGCGCCGAGGTTCTGCTCCTCGGTGAACAGCTTGAACCCGATCATGCTGCCGATGCCCAGCTCACGAGCGCGTGGCGCGTAGCGCGGCCAGCGGTCGGCCTCGCCGTCCATGTCCTCGACGCGGTAGGACTCCGTGCCGATGCGGGTCGCGTCGAAGCAGGGGCCCTGGCGGACCTCGCCCTGGATCCGGTCCGAGGTACGGACGAGGTCGTCGGTGGCGGCGAGCGTGTGCACCCGGAGGTTCTGGAGCACCATGATGCCCGCCATCTCGCAGCCCGGGACCAGGTCGACCGCGTGCCGCACGATCCGGTCGAGGGTCTGCTGCAGGGAGTCCTGGGCCAGCAGATCACGTGCCATCTGCGCCAGCGCGGTGGCCAGTTCGGCCGACACCTTGTCGTTCGCCATGGGGCACCTCTGTTCGTCACGACCATTCACTCCATACCGCGAGGCCTCGGCCGAAAACTGATCAGGCCGGGTCATCCGCCCTCGCGACGGGCGGGCGCGGCCGGGTTACCGTGGCGTCATGCCGTGGTCCTCATATGGGTCTTTTCTCGTCTTCGCCGTGGTCCTCGTCCTGATCCCCGGACCCGACTTCGCGGTGGTGACCAAGAACACACTCGCGGCCGGCCGATGGCGCGGCGCCTGGTCCGCGGGCGGTGTCGCCGGGAGCAACGCGGTGCAGGGCGCCGCCGCGGCCACCGGCCTCGGCGCGCTGGTCGTACGAGCACAGCCGCTCTTCGTGGCGATCAAGTGGGCCGGCGTGGCGTACCTGGCGTTCCTCGGCGTGCAGGCGGTCCGGTCGGCGATCCGCGGTGACTACCCGCCGCTCGGCGCCGACGCCGGTGAGCGGCGCGCGGCCGGCGCGGCGTTCGGCGGATGGCGGCAGGGGTTCGTGTCCAACATCACCAACCCGAAGGTGCTGGTCTTCTACCTCGCCGTCCTGCCGCAGTTCCTCGGCGCCGGCGAGGGACTGCCGGTGCTGTTCGTCTTCGCGCTCAGCCACGCCCTGCTCTCGCTGTCCTACCTGCTGGTGCTCACGACCTTCCTCGACCGGCTGCGGGGGATGCTCACGCACCGGCGGGCGCGGCGCGGGCTCGACGCGGTCACCGGCACGGCGCTGCTCGGCTTCAGCGCGCGCCTGGCGGCGGAACGCTGACCTCGAGCAACGTCTTGCCAACAGTGGCCCGCGCCTCGATCGCCGCGTGCGCGTCCGCCGCGCGCTCGAGCGGGAACCGCTGACCGATCACCGGGCGCAGCCGGCCGGCGGC
>NZ_JBHLZP010000479.1:0-6081 GCF_042429965.1 Actinoallomurus acaciae | reverse complement strand
GCCGGCGCCCCCGGGCCGGGGACGGCCGGCGCCGCCGCCCCGGTCACCGCGTCGCGCTCTGCCCGTCCCAGGAGATCTCCGGAGAACGGTAGAAGTTGACGCCCATGACCGTCCAGCGTGGCCCCTGGGCGGCGAGGCGGGTCCGGTACTCGTCCCACGAACGGCCCGTCCGCGGCGACCAGCCGATCTCGGCGATGCCGGGGAGGCGGGGGAAGGCCATGTACTCGACCTCATGGATGTTGGTGAGGGTCTCGCTCCAGATCGGCGCCTCGACGCCGCGGATGTTCTGTTCGGTGACGCCGGTGAACAGCGTCGCCGGGTCCCACTGGTAGGACTTCTGCACGCTGACGTATCCGGCCCAGTGCAGGCCGTAGGGGGAGTTCGCGTCGTACTGCATGTCCAGGTACGCGTGGTTCGCCGGTGAGGTGATCAGCTGGACGCCCTTCTGTACGGCCGCCGTGGCCAGCGGGTCGGCGGCCGGTGTGTTGCCGTCGAGGATGCTCCAGTTCTGGGCCAGCGTGGCCGGGCTGCCCTGCACGTCCGCCTGGGCGATCTCGTTCCAGCCGATGATGTTCTTACCGTGGGCGTGCACGATCGGCTGGAGCCGGTCGAGGAACGTGACGTAGTCCGCGAGCGGTGTGCTGTGCGCCTCGTCGCCGCCGACGTGTATGTACGAGCCGGGGGTCAGCCTCGCGAGCTCGCCGATCACGTCGTCGAAGAACTTGTAGGTGAGGTCCTTGTCCACGCACACCGAGCTGAAGCCCACGTTCGTGCCGGTGTAGAGCGGCGGCGCCTTGCCGTCGCAGTTCAGGTCGGCGTACGAGGCGAGGGCCGCGTTGGTGTGGCTGGGGCTGTCGATCTCCGGCACGATGGTGATGAAGTGCTGCGCCGCGTACCGCACGATGTCGGTGTACTGCTTCTGGGTGTAGTAGCCGCCCGGGCCGCCGCCGACCTCCGTGCTGCCGCCGTACGTCGCGAGCCGTGGCCACGACTTGATCGCGATCCGCCAGCCCTGGTCGTCGCTGAGGTGCAGGTGCAGGACGTTGATCTTGTACATCGAGATCTCGTCGATGTACCGCTTCGTCTCCTCGACGGTGAAGAAGTGCCGTGAGACGTCGAGCATCGCGCCACGCCAGGCGAACCGTGGGTGGTCGCTGATGCTGACGCCGGGGACGGTCCACGGTCCCTGCTGCGTGCGGCGGCTCTCCACCTTGGCCGGCAGCAGCTGGCGTAGCGTCTGCACGCCGTGGAACAGCCCGGCCGCCGTCGGTGCCGCCAGCCGGACGCCGCCACGGGACACGTTCAGCTCGTATCCCTCGGTGCCGAGCTGCGGCAGGGCGGCCAGCCGCAGCGAGATGGCGTCGTGGTCGCCGACCACGTGTCCCACCACGGGCCCCACCACGGGCAGCGGGTACCCGGTCGAGGGGCGCGCCAGTCCGGCCAAGGACGCCGCCACACGGGCGACGTCGGCCGATCTCGACCCGACGACGATCTTGGTGTGCCGGGTCAGCGTGAACGACTGCCCGGGGACCGTGGTCATGGACACCGGCGCCGGGATGATCCGCGGGACGGCCGTCGCGGGATCGGCCTGCGCGGACGGTGTCACGGCGAGGCCCGTGACGAGTGAGCCGGCGAGGACCCCCGCGGCCGCGATCCGCATACCGGGACGGGCGGCCCGGCGGCGGGTGAACCTCCACCGCACCGCTCTCTTGCTACCACTCAACATGTCATGCCTTTCTTCGGCGGGTGACGGGACGAGGCCCGGCGGGCCTGGCGCCTCAGGACGGGGGCGCGGTGAGATGGAGACCGAGGGAGGTCACGTACGGGACCGCCCGCGACCGTTCGACGCGGACGCGGAGGCGGCTCGTGGTGACCGGGGCCGTGAGGGTGAGGATGCGGCTGTAGCCGATGGTGGTCGCGGCGGTGAGCCGCCGCCACGCGGAGCCGTCCCAGGCGTCGACCGCGAACCGCTCGACGTGCTGGCCCCGCGTGATGTCCTCACCGAGCCGGATCTGGTCGAAGGTGCGGGGCCGGCGAAGGTCCACGGTGAAGCCTCCGGTCGAGGCGCCCCGCGGCGGCGACCAGGACGTGCCGAGGCGGTCGTCGGTCAGGGCACGGGTCAGCCCGGCGGGGCGCGCTCCGGCCAGCAGGTTCCGGCCGTAGGTCTGCCGGACGGCGTCGCCGAAGGAGGTGAGCGAGGCCAGGTCCTCGTCCGCGATCCGGCCGTCGGGGCCCGGCGGAACGTTCAAGAGCAGGACGGCGTTGCGCCCGACCGACGACTGGTACAGGTCCACGAGCTGCCGCGGTGTCTTGGGCCGCTGGCCGGGGTGGAAGAACCAGCCGGGCCGCAGCGAGACGTCGGCCTCGGCCGGATCCCACTGGATGTAGCGGACCCGCGGGTCGAGGAGTCTGTCGCGCGACCCGATGTCGGCCGCCTCCGGGCCGTCCGGGAGGAGCCATTCGTTGTGGTAGCTCATGGGATCCGCGGTGTCGGGAGTGACGCTCCACTCGCTCTGGCGGGCGACGCCGCTTTCGTTGCCGACCCAGCGGATACCCTGCGGGCCGCCGAAGACGACGGTCGACGGAGAAAGCGTATTGATCAGCTTGAACCACGCGGTGAAATCGTATTTCTCGCTGATTCCCGCATCGGACCATGGATTGGCGCCGTCAAGCCAGAATTCGTCGATATGACCGTACTGGGTGAACACCTCATAAAGCTGGTTCAGGTAATAGGCATTGTAGTCGTCGGTGGTCACCGTGAACGACGGCAGCCGCCCGGTGGAGACGGCCTTCGCCCGGTCGTCGTTCGGGACGAGCGTCGGGATCGTGCGCCGTTCGACGGCGCTGCCGTCGCCGTACCTCCCCATGCCGCCGGGGGCACGGTCCCGGTCGTCATAGGTCGCCTGCTCCTCGATGCTCAGGGGCCGTCCCGCGTCGTGCTCGGCGATGATCTTTTGGACCCAGTCCGAGTGCCAGGCGTGTGGCAGTTCCGCGCCGTCGGCCGGAGAGAGATAGACGCCCACCTTCAGCCCGGCGGCGCGTGCGGCGCGGACGTAGCCGCCGAGCAGATCGCCGCCCGAATTCTCACATCCAGCGCTCCTGACCTGCCAGAACGCCGACGCGTCGGTATCCCGTTCGGCGGCGGCACGGGCGCGGGCGGCCTTGGCGGCGTCGGCGTCCGGGCAACCGTCCGTGCGCACCCACCACGGACTCGCGATGACCGAGTGATCGCTGTAGCGGGTCGGGTAGAGCACGAACCCGTCGTGATGCTTGATGGTGAGCATGACCTCCTTCGCGCCGGCCGCCCTGTAGGCGCGCATCCATTGGTCGACGTCGGCCCGCGGCGGGTCGAAGGTGGCCTCGTTCTCGGCGCCGGAGCCCCATTCGCGATCGGTGAACGTGTCCATGCCGAAATGGGTGAAAGCGGCGATCCCGTTACGCTGCCAGGCGACCTGCCCCGGCCGCGGATTGATATGCGCGGCCTTGTCGATGATTCGCGCCGCATCGTCGCACGAGTCGATTCTCATGACGGAGGACGGCCGTATCGGGCCGGTGCAACGGAAGTCGGCGGCCTGAGCGGGCGCCGCGATGAACGGCGGTACCGCCAGCGCGACGGCGGCCATCGGCGCCACGGCGTGTGCCCTTTTGAGGTTCGTCATTCCCTCGCTCTCCATTAGCCGGAACGGCCCGGATCGTGTTCTCGATCTCCGTTTAAGTCAACCCTCTACGGCCGATAAGGGGCCGACCACTTTCGGCCTTGGACCGTGCGCCGGCCCCGGACCGCCGGGGGCGCGAGGCTCGCCGGCGCGGGCCCGGGACCGGCCCGGTGGGCCCCGGACCTGCCCGAGCGCGGATGGCGCCGGACCGCCGATGCGCGGGACCGGGGCCGCCGGATTGCGTGTACGTGCTCGATTAAGGCCGAAATCGCGCATGGACAATCAACCGACCCCGTACTAGCTTCCAAGGCGGCCGCACCTGCCCGAGGCGTCACCAGGGAGGCAGAACGTGGAAAGACGTCACTTCCTGCAGGTCGGTACGCTGAGCGCCCTCAGTGCGATGGCGGTGACCGGCAACGCGGCCGCTGCGGCGGCGAGTGCGACGAAGGGGCACACGTTCGGCTTCGCCGACGACGGCAGTGAGTTTCTCCTCGACGGACGGCCGTTCCAGATCCGCAGCGGCGAGATGCATCCGGCGCGCATCCCCGTCCAGTACTGGCGTCATCGGATCCGGATGGCCAAGGCCATGGGCATGAACACCATCGCCCTGTACGTCATGTGGAACTACATCGAGGAACGCCCCGGCGTCTTCGACTTCCACACCGGCCGCCGCGACGTGGCGGCGTTCGTCCGGCTCTGCCAGGCCGAGGGCATGTGGGTGCTGCTGCGCCCCGGCCCGTACGTGTGCGGCGAGTGGGACCTCGGCGGCATCCCGCCCTACCTGCTGCGACACCCGGACATCCGGCTGCGCGTCAAGACCGCCGACGACCCGCGCTACATGGCGGCCGTGACGCGGTACATCGGGCGGCTCGCCCCACGGATCAGGCCGCTGCTCGTCGCGCACGGCGGGCCCATCCTGATGGTCCAGATCGAGAACGAGTACGGCTCCTACGGCGACGACGCGGAGTACCTCGCCGAGCTGCGGCGGCTGTGGATCGCGGGCGGCGTGGACGGGCCCTTCTACACCGAGGACGGGCTCTCGCAGCTCCAGCGCAACCACACGAACGTGCCCGGTGGCGCGATCGCGCTGAGCGGCGGTGACGCGTCGTCGATCGCGGCGGCGCGTGCGGCGTACCCGGCCGTGCCGGCCATGGCGGGCGAGGTCTATCCGGGCTGGCTGACCCACTGGGGCGACAGTGCGTTCCAGGGCGCCGACTCCGACGTCTCCGCCACGATCAGGGACTGCATGGACGGCGGCCTGTCCTTCAACCTCTACATGATCCACGGCGGCACCAGCTTCGGCTTCTTCGCCGGGGCCAACGCCGACGACGCCTCCGGCCACTACCAGCCGGACATCACCAGCTACGACTACGAGGCGCCGATCAGCGAGCAGGGCGTGGCGACGCCGCGGTACATGACCTACCGCGACCTGATCGGGCGTTACCTGCCGACGCCTCTGCCGGCGGTGCCGGCGCCGATCCCCACGATCGGCGGAACGACGGCCGAGCCGGCGCCGTACGCCTCCGTCTGGGACAACCTGCCGGACGCGCTGCCCGCGGACCGGACGGTCGACCCGCGGCCCTTCGAGATGTACGGCCAGAACTCCGGGTTCGTCCTCTACCGCAGGAGGCTCGACGGCTACTCCGGGGGCACGCTCGACATCCGGTGGGTGCACGACTACGCCACGGTCTTCCTCGACGACACCTACGCGGGCGGCTTCTCCCGGCCGTTGGTCCCCGACGCCGTCGCGGACGCCCGGCACGTGACGAACGGCAACGCGCCTCTCCCGCTGCCGCCGGCCGACCAGGTCGGTGACCATCCGCGGCTGGACATCCTTGTGGAGGGCATGGGCCGCACCAACTACGGCCATGCCCTGGTCGACCGCAAGGGGATTCTGGAATCGGTCGCGTTGCGCGACGGCGGCGCCCTGACCGGGGATCTCACCGGCTGGGAGGTGTTCCTCCTGCCGATGGACGACCGGTTCGCCGCGACCCTGAGGCCCGGTGTGGGGATCCCGTCGCGGCCCGGCATCTTCTTCCGGGCGACCGTGCACCTGCGGTCGACCGGAGACACCTATCTCGACATGTCGCGCTGGAGCAAGGGCGTGGTCTGGGTCAACGGCCACAATCTCGGCAGGTACTGGGAGATCGGCCCGCAACGGCGGCTGTACTGCCCGGCGCCGTGGCTCAGGCGCGGGCGCAACGAGATCCTCGTCTTCGACCTGCACCAGACCGAGACCGCGCCGATCACCTTCGAGCGCACCCTGCACTGACGAGCCCTGCACTGACCACCGGGCGCGGCCGCCGGGATCCGGCGTCCGCGCCCGTGCCGAGGTGGATGGGCGACGGTCCTAGTACTACATAGCTAGATCTGGATCGTCTGGAGGTGTAGCCGTCGTCGGAAGTGGTGTCTGCGTGCTGTGGCT
>NZ_JBHLZP010000478.1:0-6095 GCF_042429965.1 Actinoallomurus acaciae | reverse complement strand
CCGGCGACCGCCGCCCGCCTGGCTGCTGTCCACACTCGGCCGGCCGGAGGACGGCCTCGGCTGGCTCCCCGCACCGCTCGCCGACGTCGTGCTCCGCCAGGCCGCCCTCTGGCCGCCGCCTGCGACCGCGCCTCCGTACGCGTCGTGGGGCCGCAGGCTGGCCGCCGCGCTGCTCGACGGCCTGTTCGTCGTGCCGCCGATCCTGTGCTACTTCGCCTACCTCTTCGCGGTCGTGTGGGCCCGCGAGAACATCACCGCGCTCAACAGGGGCGTCGCGATCTCCACGACCCGGGCCACCATCCCCATCGTGGCCTTCATCTGCCTGATCACCTTCTTCGTGCTGCTGGTGCGGACCCTCGTACGGGAGGGCCGCACCGGGCAGAGCCCCGGGAAACGGATTTTGCAGATCGAACTGCTCGACGCCCGCACCGGCCGGCCGGTCGGCGTCGGACGGGCCCTGGTCCGGCGGCTCGCCCACGTGCTGGACTCGCTGCCGTGCCATCTCGGCTTCCTCTGGCCGCTCTGGGACGCCGAGCACCAGACGTTCGCCGACAAGCTCGTCCACACCGTCGTGCTGGATCGCCCCGGCCGGGGCCCGGCCATGGGGGGCTAGCCCCACCCTCACCCGGCGTGCCAGCCGCATGGGAGCGACGACGGTCGTCCCGTAGCGTTCTTCTCGAACCGACTTTCGAGGAGTCATCCGTGAAGAGCCGTAGTGCGGCGATCGTCGTCGCCCTCACCGCACTGACCGCGTCGGGTTGCGGCGTCGGCGTGCATTTCGCCGACTACCGGCACACCACCACCATGAACGACACGCACGTCTCCGGGGTCACGAGCGTGCAGGTCAACGCGGGCGACGGGCACGTGGTCGTGACGAGGGCCAGTGGCAACGACGTGACGGTCCACCGGGTGGTGCACTACCAGAGCGGCACTCCCCACCCCGGTCAGCAGGTGAGCGACGGGACGCTGAGCTTCAGCACCGGCTGCAGGCGGTGCCGGATCGACTATGACCTGGCCGTCCCCGCCTCGGTCAGCGTACGTGCCCACACGGACAGCGGCCGGGTGAACGTCACGGGCGTCCGGGCCGCCGACGCGAGCACCGACTCCGGCTCGGTGACCGTACGCCACGTCACCGGCGACGTGAGCGCCCGGTCCGACTCCGGCGCGGTGACGCTGCAGGACGTCGGCGGCACCCTCCAGGCGAGCACGGACTCGGGGTCGATCGGCGCGATCGAGCTCCGCTCGGCGAGCGCGACGGCCGCCAGCGACTCCGGCTCCATCCGGCTCGCGTTCACCTCGGCTCCGCAGAACGTCCGGATGAACAACGACTCCGGGTCACTGCGCCTGGCCGTCCCCGGCGGCCCGTACAACGTGGACGTGCGCACCGACTCGGGCAGCCGGCACATCGGCGTGCCCACCGCCTCCGGCGCGTCGGCACGGCTCACGCTGCACACCGACTCGGGCAGTGTGAACATCGTTCCAGCCGGTCAATGACGGTTTCGGCTCCGGCCTGGGCCGGATGACCCTCTCAGTCCGATGCGATGATCTCCTCCAGGGTCGTCTCCCGTAGTTCGTCCTCCAGCAGCAGCCAGCGCGTGATGCCTGCCGCCTTCAGGAACGGCAGGTCGTGGCTCGCGACGATGAGCGCCCCCTCGTACGACGCGAGCGCGCCGGTGAGCCGCCGGACGCTCGGCGCGTCGAGGTTGTTGGTCGGCTCGTCGAGCATCAGCAGCTGGGGCGCCGGTTCGGCGAGCATCATCGCGGCGAGCGCCGCGCGGAAGCGCTCGCCGCCGGAGAGGGTGCCGGCCGGCTGGTCCGCCCGCGCCCCCTTGACCAGGAAGCGGGCGAGCTGGGCGCGGATGTGGTTGTCGGTCATGCCGGGCGCCTGGCGGGTGACGTTCGCGGCGACGCTGAGGTCGTCGTCCAGCACGTCGAGACGCTGCGGGAGGAACCGCAGCGGCACATACGTCTTCGCCTCGCCGGCCAGCGGCGGCAGCTCGCCGGTGAGCGTGCGCAGGAGAGAGGTCTTCCCGGAGCCGTTACGCCCGACGAGGGCGATCCGCTCGGGCCCGTGCACCTCCAGGTCGGCCGCGCGCAGCCGTCCGTACCGGGGCCGTACGCCGCGCAGGCCGAGCACGGTGCGCCCGGCGGGCACGGCGGTGTGCGGGAGGCTCACGCGGATCTCGTCGTCGTCGCGTACGGCGTCCGCCGCCTCTTCGAGCCGGTCGCGGGCCTCGCCGAGCCGGTCCTCGTGAAGATTGCGCAGCTTGCCCGCCGACTCCTGCGCGGACCGCTTCTTGGCACCGGCGATGATCTTCGGCGCCCGCCGCTCGAGGTCCATCTTCCGGCTGTTGCGCCGGCGCCGGGCGATCTTGATCTGGGTCTCCTCCAGCTCCCGCTTCTGCCGGCGTACGTCCGCCTCCGCGGCGCGCAGCATCCGCCCGGCCGCCTCCTGCTCGATCGCCACGCCCTCCTGGTACGCCGACCAGCCGCCGCCGTACCAGGACACCGCGCCGGCCCGGAGCTCGGCGATGCGATCGACGCGTTCGAGCAGCTCCTGGTCGTGGCTGACCACGACCAGGATGCCGGAGCGCCGGGCGTCGACGGCCTCGTACAGCCGCCGGCGAGCGTGCAGGTCGAGGTTGTTGGTCGGCTCGTCCAGCAGGAGGACGTCGGGGCGCTCCAGGAGCAGGGCGGCGAGGCGCAGCAGGACGGTCTCGCCACCGGAGATCTCCCCCACCGTACGGTCCAGGCCGATGCCGTCGAGCCCGAGCGAACCGAGCATGGCGAGGGCGCGTTCTTCGACGTCCCAGTCGTCGCCGACGGTCTCGAAGTGCTCCTCCCGCACGTCGCCGCTCTCGATCGCGCGCAGGGACCTGCGCCGGTCGGCGATCCCGAGCGCCTCGTCGACCTGGAGGGCGGTGTCGAGGGTGATGGTCTGCGGGAGGTAGGCCAGGCCGCCGCGGACCCCGACCGAGCCGGCCGAGGGTTTCAGCCGCCCCGCGAACAGCCGGAGCAGGGTCGACTTCCCGGAGCCGTTGGCCCCGGCCAGCCCGGTGCGTCCCGGAGGAAAACCGAGGGACAGCCCGTCGAAGACGGGCGTGCCGTCCGGCCAGGCGAACGAGAGAGCGGAGCAGGTCAGGGATGCGCTCATGACGAATCCTTCGCGGTCGTGATGTTCGGGGCGTCATCTGCGAACACCACGCGGCGAAGCGGAGCGCTTTGAGAAAGGCTCGTACACCGAGGTCGCCGCCACGCGTCGTCGTACGGCGGAGCCGTACCGCATGGTGATCGCGAACCTCAGACGAGCAACATCCACCTCTATCGCCGGCAACAGGACCGAGCCGATGGTAGGCAGGCCTGGAACCGGCGGGCAAGCGTGTTTTCGGCGGAGCCCGCCGATCAGCCGAGGAAGGCGGGCCTGAGCACGTCCTCGCACCACTGGCGGAAGGTGGTGGGGCTGCTGGACTCCGGGGTACGCGGCTCGGCGTTGTAGACGCCCTGGTCGACCTCGGTGAGCAGGTCGACCAGGCCCTGGGCCCAGCCCTCGCTCATCCCGTTCCGCATCAGGCCGGCCTTGAACGCGTCGCCGGGAACCCGCTGGTATCGAATCGGCCGCTCCAGCACCTCGGACATGATCTGCGCCATCTCGTTGTAGGACAGGTCCTCGGGCCCGAGTATCGGAACGTCGGCCTGCCCGCTCCAGGAATCGTCGAGCAGCAGCCTGGCCGCGGTGGCCGCGACGTCACGGGTGGCGCACGCCGGGAGCCGGCGGTCCCCGGACACCGGGAAGAAGAACATGCCCTGGCTCCTGAGCGGCCCGATCTGCTGGAGCAGGTTCTCCATGAACCCCGGCATCCGCAGGGCCCGGCGGCTCACGCCGGTGCTCTCGATCATCTCGTCCATGATCAGTGACGTCGCCCCGTGCCCCTGTCGCGGATCCCCGTCACCGCGCAGGGCCGAGATGTAGACCAGGCGCTGGACGCTCTGGCTCTCGACGGCCTCGCACAGCGTTCGCGTGAACTCCAGGGCAGGGCCCCGCATGCCGTCGGCGGCAGGGGTCGGCGGCACGAGCCAGAACACGCCGGCGGCCCCCTCGAACGCCTTGGCGACGACGCCGACGTCGTCCAATGACCCCTGCACGACCTCGACGCGCTCGCGGACTCGCGAGGGAAGGCGAGACGGGTCACGCGCGAGCACGCGGACCGGCACGCCATCGCCGAGGACGCCGTCGAGGACCTGATGGCCGATCTGGCCGGTGGGAGTGGTGATGACGATCACGAGACCTCTGACCCTCGTTCGATTCGGATCGGAAGCGGAATTTCGCTTCCTCTTCTTGACGGTGGGTACGTTACGGAATCCAGATTCCGGTTGTCAATCGCTCGGAGACGCCGGTGCCCTACCGGATAGAGTGCGCCGGTGCTGGATGGACTGGACGACGTCGAATGGTCTGAGCTGAGTCACGCGTACGGAGACGCCGGCGACGTCCCCGGCCTGCTGCGCCGGGCGGCCTCGGGCGGAGACGCGACCGAGGAGGCCTTCTCGGAGATCATCGGCTGCCTCTTCCACCAGGGCACCGTCTACTCCGCGACGGTGGCGGCCGTGCCGTTCCTCACCGAACTGGCGCGGTATGCACCCGCGCGGCGCAGCGAGTTCGTCTGGCTGCTCGGCATGTTGTCCGATCCGCACCATGCCCACGGCTCCGCGTTCGACGCGGTCAAGGCGGCGATCAGCGCGGACGCCGACGTCCTGGTGGCACTACTGGGCGACGCCGACCCGCAGGTACGCGCGGCCTCCGCGTACGCCCTCGCCCAGTGCGCCGCGCCATCGGGACCGCTGTGGGACCGCTGGGCGGTCGAGGACGACGAGGAGGTGCGTCCCTCGCTCACGCTCGCGCTCGGTCTGCTCGACCCGGCCCGAGCCGCCGAGGATCTCAACCGCGCCGTCGTGCACGCTCCGCCGACGGAGCGGGTCGCCGCCGCCCTGGCGCTGGCGCGGAACGGCGAGACGTGACCGGACGGTGCGACGGCCGCCA
This sequence comes from Actinoallomurus acaciae, assembly GCF_042429965.1. Lineage (NCBI taxonomy): Bacteria > Bacillati > Actinomycetota > Actinomycetes > Streptosporangiales > Thermomonosporaceae > Actinoallomurus > Actinoallomurus acaciae. The sequence continues at coordinate 1,060 of NZ_JBHLZP010000478.1, read as the reverse complement.
TCGTCGGCGCCATGGACGAGGCCGAGATCGACTATGCCTGGCAGCAGCACGGCGAGTGGACCGACGAACTGCTGGTCGTGACGGATGACGCCTCCGTTGCCGCCCTCCTGGGCCAGATGCTCTCGGCGCCTTCGGCGTCGGTCCGCCGTGCGGCCGTGTGGGGGCTGACGGTGCGCGGCCAGGCCCGGCGTACGGCTCCGGCGCTGCTGTTGCCGATGGTGCGCCCGCTGCTGGACGACCCGGACGAGGGCGTACGCGACGAGGTCATCGGGGCGCTGCGCAGGTCCGGACGCGCCTCCGCGCGGTTCGCCGACGAGCTCCATGCGGTGGCGGCACGCTACCCGCGGACGGCGCATCAGGTGGCGATCACCCCGGAGCTCAAGGCCGTGGAGACGCTGATGCTGCTCGGCGATCCCGGCTGGATCGACCCGGTCTGCGCGGCCGTCGCCGAGGATCACGACACGAGGCGGATACGGCTCTTGCACCAGGGCATGCCGTGGAGCCGGCGGACGTTCGACGAGGCGCGGCGGCGGCTGGCCGGGCTGGGAGACGCGGACACCGCGGTGATATCGGTCCTGGCCACGGTCCTCGGTCAGTGGGGCTCCGACGCCGCGCCCGCCGTTCCCGAGCTGGTGGCGGTCCTGCCGCACGCGGGCGAGGCGGTGTCCCGCGCGCTGTCGCGGGTGGGCCACGCCGTTCCGGAGACGGAGCCGTACCTGCGGGAGTTCGCCGAACGGACCGGCGACCTGGAGGCCGCCATGGACGTGTGGCGCATGACCGGGGATCCGAAGTGCCTGGTCGACGGCCTGAACGGGCTCCTGACGGCCGACGGGGCACGGCCGCCCAGGACGGCGCCCGACATCGATGAGATGGGCGCCCACCTGCTGCCCTTGGTCCCCGCCGCACGCCACCACCTCACCGGCGCCGCGGCCGCGACATATCCGGGACGCGACGTACAGGTTCTCGCCGCCCGCGTGCTGTCGGCGACCGGCGACCCGGCGCCTGCGCTGCCGACCGTCCGCGCCGTCCTCGCCGCCGGGGGCACGTCCGCGAGCCGGGC
>NZ_JBHLZP010000477.1:0-6101 GCF_042429965.1 Actinoallomurus acaciae | reverse complement strand
ATCGCCGGCCGGCCGGGCGTGCCGCCGGACGAGCTGCGCCACGCCCGGCGGCTGATCACGGAGAACGGCGGGCTGCCGCGGGTCGCCGACATCGCCGCCGAGGTCGGCTGGAGCCGCCGGCACCTGGCCGCGCGGTTCACCGCCGAATACGGGCTAACGCCGAAGGAGACGGCGCGCGTCGTACGCTTCCAGCGCTCCAAACGGCTGCTGTCGCGGCACGACCGGCCGACGCTCGCCGAGGTCGCGGCCGTGTGCGGCTTCTATGACCAGGCACACCTGGCGCGCGAGTGGAACGAGCTCTGCGGCTGCCCGCCTTCGGCGTGGCTGACCGGCTCCGATCTCCCATTCATCCAAGACGGCGGTGAGGGCCCCGGCCGACGATAGGGCCATGAGCGAACGCAGTGAGCGAATCGAGAACGCAGCGCCCATGGTCACTCCTCCGACGAAGGAGGATTCATGAGCGAAACCATGATCTGGCCGTCGTTCCGATACGACGACGCCCACGCCGCCATCCGGTTCCTGATCGACGCCTTCGGCTTCGAACGCGTCGCGGTCTATGAGAGTGGCGACCGCGTCGACCACGCCGAGCTCCGCTGGCCCCTCGGCGGCGGCGTCATGCTCGGCAGCGCCGCCCGCGAGGACAGCTCCATCGCCGGCCTGCCGCCGGGCACCGGTTCGGTCTATGTCGTGACCGACGACGTCGACGGCCTGTTCGAGCGCGCGTGCGCGGCGGGCGCCCCGGTCGTGCGGGAGCCGAGCGACGAGCCGTACGGGCGCGGGTTCACGGTGCGCGACCCCGAGGGCGTCTTCTGGAGCTTCGGCACCTACGCGGGGTCCGGCAGCTGACCCCTACGGCGTCACGACCGGGCAGCCGAGCCACTGCTCGACCCTGCTCGGTGGTGGCGTCGTCCCCTGGGAGACCGCGAGCCGCAACGGTGCGAAGTCGCCCGGCGGCCGCTCCGCCGCGACGCGGCCCAGGAACGCCGACGTCGACAGCAGCACGCTGGCCCGGTGCCGCCGTACACCCTCGGCGACCAGGGAGATCGAGCGCTGCCGCGAGTCGAGGATCGCGCAGGAGCCGGTGAACAGCGGAAGGAAGATCGTGTTGCGCAGGCCGACCGGGTCGTAGGTCTTCGACACCGAGAACAGCACGTCGTTCTCGCGCAGCCCGAACGGCTCCATCGCCAGGTAGGACTCTTCGGGGTCGCGGTGGGCGTACGTCGCGGCGTGCTGGCCGTACGCCGGCGCCTCGGGCCGCACCGGGTGCGGGTCGGCGGACGCGGCGGCGGGCAGCGCGGCGATCAGCTCCACGGGTGTGATCGTGCGGGGGTGGCGTCCGGGCGCGCAGACCGCGAAGGCCGCGGGGGGCAGCGCCGAGGCGTCCGGATCGGCCAGCACCGCGACGGCGCCGATGCGTACGGCGCCGAGAAACGACCAGACGAGCTCCATCGAGCCGGGCAGCGCGATCGCCACCCGGTCGCTCGGCGCGACGCCGTGCGCACGCAGCAGCGACGCGACCCGGGCCGCCCCCCGGTGCACCTCGTCGTGGGTGTAGACGTCGTCACCGCACAGGAACGCGGCCCGTTCAGACCAGCCGAACGCGTGCGTCCGCTGCCTGAGCACCTCCGCCAGATTCGCATCCGGGGATGGTCCGGGCATGCACACTCCTCCCCTTCGTGGGCCCCGAAGCGACACTAGGACGGGCGCGCGTGCCGGGACAGACCCGGAGCGTGATCAAATGGATTCCGAGGAGGCCATCTGTGGACACCCTTCGGGTCGCGTTGATCGGCTATGGCACCGGAGGTGCCGTCTTCCACGCTCCGCTCATCTCCGCCGCGCCGGAGCTGGACCTGGCCGCCGTCGTGACGGCGAACCCCGACCGGCGGGCGAACGTCCAGAACCGATACCCGGACACGGAGATCCTGGAACATCCGGACTCGGTGTGGACGGGCGGTTACGACCTGGTGGTGGTCACCACGCCGAACCGCCTCCACGTTCCCCTCGCCCGCGCCGCGCTCGACGCCGGCCTGCCGGTCGTGGTCGACAAGCCGATCGCCCCGACCGCGGCCGAGGCGCGCTCGCTCGCCGGCGGCCCGCTCGTGGTCCCCTTCCACAACCGGCGCTGGGACGGCGACTTCCGCACGGTCGCCCGGCTGTGCTCATCGGGCGCGCTGGGCCGGGTGCTGCGGTTCGAGTCGCGGTTCACCCGCTGGCGCCCGCAGATCAAGCCGGGCTGGAAGGAGACCGCCGATCCGGCCGCCGCCGGCGGTGTCCTGTACGACCTGGGCTCGCACCTCATCGACCAGGCGATCGCCCTGTTCGGCCCACCGACCGCGGAGGTGTACGCGGAGGTGGACGTACGCCGCGCCGACGCGGAGGCCGCCGACGACGCGTTCGTGGCCCTGACCCACGCGAACGGCGTCCGGTCGCACCTGTGGATGAGCGCGATCAGCGCCGACCTGGGCCCCCGCTTCCGCGTGCTCGGCGACGAGGCGGCGTACACGACATACGGGCTGGACGGCCAGGAGGCCCAGCTCCGCGACGGCCTTACGCCGGGAGACCCCGGCTTCGGGGTGACCCCGCCGGAGGCGTACGGGCTGCTCGGCACTCCGGGCAGCACGCGGCCGCACGCCACGGAGCACGGCCGCTACCAGGACTTCTATCCGGCGGTCGCCGCCGCGATCCGCGGCGAGGCCCCGCCTCCGGTGACACTGGACGAGGCCGTCACCGGCCTGGAGGTCATCGAGGCCGCCCTCCCCCGCGTGGGCCGGGCAGGCCCGTAGGGACCCTGGGTGTAGCTTCGGCTGGTGACGATCGGACTGACCTCCGCCCCCACCAACCTGGGGTTGCGTCCGCCCGCGCCGACCAGCGTGCCCGGCACGGCCAAGGCACCCGAGGCGCTGCGTGAGGCGGGTCTCTACCGACGCTTCGCCGAGCTCGGCGGGCAGGACCGTGGCGCCGTACTCCCCCGCCGGTACGCCGACGATGCCCGGCCGGGCGTGCTGCGCAACCAGCAGGCCATCGTCGAGCACGCCCGGCGGCTGGCCGGGCGCATCGAGGCCCTCCGCGCCGACGGCCTCACGCCTCTGGTGGTCGGCGGTGACTGCAGCCTGCTCGTGGGGGCGGGCATCGCCATGCGGCGGGCGCCGGGGCGTTACGGCCTGGTGCATCTCGACGGACACACCGACTTCCGGCATCCGGGCAACTCCGACCAGTGCGCCAGCCTGGCCGGAGAGGATCTGGCCGCCGCGGTGGGCCGCCACTGGCCCGCGATCGCCGATATCGACGGCCTCGGCCCCTACTTCGTCCCCGCCGACACCGCCCATGCGGGCTGCCGCGACGGCGACTCGGCGCTTGAGGAGACCACCGCGCTCCTGGGCGCGGTCGTCACCGCCGCGCAGATCCGCTCGCACGGCACCGCGGAGGCCGCGCGACGGATTCTGGAGGTCGTCGACCGTGACGACCTCGACGGCTACTGGCTGCATGTGGACGTCGACATCCTCGACCCGAGCGTGATGCCCGCCGTCGATTCCCCCGACCCCGGAGGGCTCGGCGCCGCCGAGCTGACCGATCTCCTCGTGGCCCTCGCACCACGCGCGACCGGAGCACAGGTGACCGTCTTCGACCCCGATCTCGACCCGGACGGCAGCCGGGCACGCCTCCTCGTCGACCTGCTCGTCACCGGCCTCGCCGCCCTGGGCGAGCGCCGCCCGCGGTAGCCGGCCCCTCGACCGGGTCGGCGATCGGGGTGTTCTGGCCGGCGGCCAGCCACCAGGTGCCGTTCCGCTTGATCAGGACGTACATCGCCATCTCGGAGAAGCCCGGCTCGCCGGTGCCGTCGGGCAGGGCGCGTCTGCGGATGTGGGCGATGGTCACGTCCGGTGCCGGCGCGAGCACCTGGACCGGCTCGAACCGTGACGGTGGGGCGACGCTCTTCGCCATGAGGGTGTGGTGGATCTCGTTGAGCTGCTCGTAGCCCGCCAGCGTGCGTCCGTAGGGGCTGCCCCAGAGGATGTCGTCGGCGAACATCCGGTCGTACTCGTCGGCGTCGGTGGTGTCGCCGCCGCCCTGGAGCGTCTCGATCAGCCGCTCCACCGCGGCGGAGGCCTCGGCGGCGTCCACGGGCGAGTGCAGGCGCGGCCGCTCGCCGTCCGAAGCCGGTGGGGCGGCGCGCAGCCCGCGCAGCGACCGTCCCCACCGCGCCAGGCCGGTGAGCATCCGGCGGCGCGCCTCGGTCTGTCGTGCCCGTGGCTCGCATCGGCCCTGGTCATCGAAGTCCTCGAAGATGTCGAGGGCCACCTGCGGCCCGACGCCGGCCATCCCGAGCTCCGCGGTGATCCCGCGCAGGTGTTCGACGGCTCTGAGCCCGCCGCCGGTGCCGTAGCCGGCGAAGCCCACGGCCTTGTCCTGCCACTCGGCGTACAGGTGGTCCAGCGCGTTCTTCAGCACGGCGGTGGTGGAGTGGTTGTACTCCGGTGTGACGAGCACATAGGCGTCGAACCCGGCGACCAGCTCCGACCAGGCCTTCGTGTGCTCGAGCGCGTAGCGGCCGAAGGCGGGCGGATCGGGTTCGGCCAGCATCGGCAGGCCGATCTCCTCCAGGTCGACCACGGTCGGATCGAGGCCGAGCTCACCGGCCTCGGGGCCCGCGCAGATCCACTCGGCGACCGCTCTGGCCCGCCGGGCCGGGCGGGTGCTTCCGACGAGCACGCCGACGCGCAGCATCTCGGACATCGTGTCTCCTCCTGTACGTCTCGCGGTCAGGTGGGCGAGACGCTAGGGGGTCAAGTGAACTTGAACGCAAGCCCGTGGCCGCGCGATCGTAGGCTCATGGACCAGCAGTGGCACGTCTCCGGGCTCACGGTCGGCCAGGTCGCGGAGCGCATGGGCATCGCCAGGTCGGCGGTGCGCTGGTACGCCGACCAGGACCTGTTGCCCTGCGAGCGTACGAGCGACAACCAACGCCGATTCTTCGCCGACGTGCTGTGCCGCGTCGCGATGATCCGGGCCGCGCAACGGGTCGGGCTCACCCTCGAGGAGATCCGCGTGGCGCTCTCGGCCCTCCCACCCGGGCAGCCCCCGACCGCCGAAGACTGGAACAGGCTCGCCGAGCGGTTGCGCGCCGTCATCGTCGAACGCGTGGACCAGCTGCTGAACATGCTGGCTGAGTTCGCGCCGACGGCGGACCCCTCCTGAGGGGGCCTACCGGGGCAGTTCCGCGACGATCTGCGGCGCGAGCAGGTCGCGTGCCTCGGAGTACGGCAGGGTGACCGCGTAGAACGGGCACTCGCTGCCCACATGCGACCACGTGACGTCCAGGCCCTTCGGGGTGAGGAAGGGCGAGACGCGCGGCGGCTGCGGCCGTTTCGTGTTGAACGGCGCGCCCGGGCGGAAGTCCCGGGGCGCCGTCCCCTCGGTGCACACCAGGGCGAGGTCCGGCTTGGTGGTGTGGGGCTGCACGCGTCGCATCAGCCTGTCGATGCCGCTCGTGGTGGCCGTGCCGGGGGCGAACACCTCCTCGCCCGTCAGCGACCGGCCGGTGCGCAGGTCGACGGTGACGGTGATGTGCGGCAGCTCGAAGTCCAGCGGGTGGCAGAACTGCTTCGGCAGCTCGTACCGGACGGTCACCAGGTGCGGGCCGCGCAGCCCGATCTCGGGCTTGGCCCCCAGGACGGTCGGCTGCGTGCAGGCCGGCTGTTGCCTGGCGGTCATCTGCCGCATCTCGTCGACCGCCCATTCGAGCGGGGCGGCCAGAGCGTCGTTGACACGGCGGCGCAGGGCGGCGTCCTTCCCGCCGCTCACCTGGACGGAGCGGGCGCCGCTCAGGTCCAGGCCGGTGACCGGCCGGTTGTAGGAGGCCAGCTCGACGCGCAGCGGCGCCACGGCGGCCTTCTTCGGCTTGTGGTGGGTCAGGACGATCGCGGCGGCGCCCGCGCCGCCCACCACGATCGCGCCGGTGGCCACGGCCACCACCTTGGTCGCGACGTTGCCGCCGAACAGCTTGGTCAGCACGCCGTGCCCGGCCTTGCCCGCCGCCGCACCGGCGTGGCCGCCTCCACCCGGCGCCACCTTCGCGACGAGCATGGCGAACGGGAACAGCG
>NZ_JBHLZP010000476.1:0-6103 GCF_042429965.1 Actinoallomurus acaciae | reverse complement strand
GATGGACATACAGTTCGATCACAAGGGCGTCCAGGTTTGTCTTCACACACTGATCATGGGCGCCCTTCACCATGCCTGCGACCGGTCCGCTAATAACCCATCAACGATCTAGGAGACACCTCGTCTCCGGCGGGGGCGGCTCTTCGGCTCCACCGCGAAGTATCCCCACGACTGGGTGAACCACAGCTCGCTGCCGATCAGGCGTGGGCGTGCGCCGGTGGGTGGGCCGCCGTCGAGTTCGGCGGTCAGTTCCTGGAGGATGCGGTCGGGGTCGTGTGCCTCGGCCAGCCACGGGTCGATCGGGCGTTCGACGGTGAACACGTCCATCCGGCGGGTTCGGCCGCCGGCGCGTTCGACCAGGGTGAGCAGCTCGTGGAAGGTGTGCATCCTCGTCCGATCCGGGTCTCGCAGCCGCTCGATGCGGTCGCCGTCGCCGGCGCGCGTGCGGACGAGGTCGACGAGCACGACGCGACCGCCGCAGACCCGGAGCAGGTCCCGTACCAGCCCGATCTGGTCGTCACCGCGGGTGTGTCCGAGCGGCGCGACGACCAGCGTGAAGCTCCCGGACGGCAGCGACCCCGCCGTGGCGCTGGTGAGCTCGCCCACCCACGGCCGGATCGCCGTGGCGAGGCCGGAGGCGCCGGAGACGTCCAGGCAGACGTCGTCGCGGCGGGGCTCGACGAAGTTCACGAGACGACGCAGGTGACAGGCCGTGGTCGTCGTGTGCGCCTGTGACCTGGAGTGGAGCACGGATCGTCGCCTCCCATGGGCGGTACCGGGACTTGGCATCGGGTATGACGCGCCCGGCGCGCCGGGAGTTCGAGGGGATCACGAACGGAAGGACTGGCCCCAGAGCATCAGCACGAGCACGACGAACGCGAACATGAAGCCGAACGTGCTGTTGCGCGACATGCTCAGGCCGATGCGTCGCATGACCCGGGTGATGATGAACGCTCCCAGGATCGCCAACAGTGCCAGCGTGACGAGACCACTCAACGGCTCTCTCCTCTGGTGCGGCCCGTACAAGCGTAGCCGCTCATCGCGATCTCAGTGGATCTCGGTGATTGCCCGTCGCCGGGAGCGGGCACGGCCGTCACCGAGACCTCACCGACGGGGGAGGGGACACCAGAGGGGGCTCCGTGACACGTCCCGCGCAGTCGACGATGGTCGTGGTGCTCGTGCTGGGCACGCTGGGCGCGTGCGGCACGTTCCGTACCGGACGCGACGTGGCCGTCACGGTCCCGGCGGACGTCCCGGCGTCGGAGGCCGACCGCGACTGGCTGACGACCGCTCACCAGGACGACCTCGCGGACATCCAGTACGGCGGGCTCGCCCAGCGCAAGGGCGTCACCGCCGCCGTACGGCACGCCGGCCGCGTGCTCGCCGCCGACCATGCGGCGTTCGACGCGAAACTGACCCACGTGGCGGACGGACTGGGCGCCGACCTGCCCCGGAGCGAGGGGGCCGATCAGTTCGCGGTCGCCCTGCGGCTGGAGAAGGAGACCGGCAGCCGGTTCGATCGCGACTTCGTGACGGTGACGATCGACTCTCACGAGAGGGCCGTGGCCCGTGCGGAGGAGGAGGTGCGTGGCGGCTCGTCGCCCGCGGCGATCGCCCTGGCCCGTACGGTCCTGCCGGAGCTGCGCGAACACCTCACGATGCTGCGCGGCGCCAGCCCGGTCGGCTGAACCCTCCACCTCAGGGTGGAGGGCGTCCCACCCGCGCGCCGATGACACCGCCGCGCACGCGGGGTTGAATCGAGGGCATGAACGACACGCTTCGGGCCGCGGACCGGGACCGTGACGAGGTCGTCGACCTCCTGCGTGAGCACTATGCGCAGGGGCGGCTCACCATGGAGGAGTTCGAAGAGCGGAGCACCGCCGCGACCTCGGCCAAGACGCTCGGCGACCTGCGCGTGCTGACCGCGGACCTGCCGGCGGCGCCCGAGCCGCGCGAGGCCGCCTGGTCGCCGGCGCGGATGCGCTGGATCGCGCTGGCCGGCGTGGCCGCCCTCGCGACCGTGGTCCTGGTGGGCGTGGCGGTGGCCGGTTACGTCAAGTTCGCCTTCCCCGTCTGGCTGATCGTCCTCGTCGCGGTCAAGCGCGCGCACGGCGGACGTCGGATGCCGCAGGCACGCCGAGCCAGGCGGTGAACGCCGCGCGGAGGCCACGCGCGACGTGACGACGGGGTGAGTCGCCGTTTCGAGCCGGGGCCGCAGGCGTGGGCGGTGCACGGCGATCGACCGGAGGAACGCCCTCAGCAGGATGGTGGCCCGTCGGTGAGCAGGCGGCGGGGGCCGGGTCCCTCGGCGCCGAGCCGGTCGTACGGGTTGGACAGCCGGCAGTGGCGCAGGGACAGGCATCCGCAGCCGATGCATCCGGTCAGGTCGTCACGGAGCCGCTGGAGCTGTGCGATCCGGGCGTCCAGCTCGCCGCGCCAGGCGGCCGACAGCCGAGCCCAGTCGCGCGGCGTCGGCGTGCGGCCCTCCGGCAGTTCGGTGAGCGCGTCCCGGATGTCGCTCAGCGGGATGCCGACGCGCTGCGACACCCGGATGAACGCCACCCGCCGGAGCACGTCGCGTGGGTAACGGCGCTGGTTGCCCGCCGTACGGCGGCTGTGGATCAGGCCCTTCCGCTCGTAGAAGTGCAGGGCGGAGACGGCCACGCCGCTGCGGGCGGCCACCTGGCCGACGGTGAGCTCCGGTGCGTCCGGAGGTGGGCAGTCCATGGCGCACAGCCTAAAGCTCAGCATTGGTAGAGGTTTGCGCCGGGGCGGGAGAGCAGGGTCACATGGACGCGACGGCCGGGCGAGGTAACCTCGTACTGACCGAATAGTGTTCGGTTGTTTGGGACGGAACCCGCAACGAGAGTTTGGGAGGCGACGTGGCCGAGGCGTACATCGTCGGAGCGGTCCGTACCCCGGTCGGCACGAAAAAGGGTGCGCTGGCGGCGGTGCACCCGGCCGACCTGGGTGCGCATGTGCTGAAGGAACTCGTCGAGCGCACGGGCGTGGACCCCGAGGCGGTCGACGACGTGATCATGGGCTGTGTCATGCAGGTCGGCCCGCAGTCCCTCGACATCGCCCGTACGGCCTGGCTGTCGGCCGGCCTGCCCGAGCGCGTGCCGGGTGTGACCATCGACCGGCAGTGCGGCTCGTCGCAGCAGGCCGTCCACTTCGCCGCCCAGGCCGTGCTGTCCGGCACCCAGGACCTCGTCGTGGCCTCCGGCGTGGAGAACATGGGCATGGTCCCGATGGGCTCCAGCGTCGCCATGGCCCTGGAGAAGGGCATGCCCTTCCCGTACGGCGACGGCTGGAACGAGCGGTACGGCGACCAGGAGATCTCCCAGTTCCGCGGCGCGCAGCTCATGTGCGAGAAGTGGGGCTACAAGCGAGGCGACCTCGAGCAGTTCGCGCTCGAGAGCCACCGCCGCGCCGTCCACGCGATCGGATCAGGCCACTTCGACCGCGAGATCGCCCCGATCGCGGGCGTGACCAAGGACGAGGGCCCCCGGGCGGACACCTCGCTGGAGAAGATGGCCGGCCTGAAGCCGCTGCGCGAAGGCTGGGAGCTCACCGCCGCGGTGGCCTCGCAGATCTCCGTCGGCGCCGGTGCGCTGCTCATCGCCTCGGAGGAGGCGGTCAAGCAGCACAACCTCACGCCGCGGGCGCGCGTCCGCACCCTCGTCGTCGAGGGCTCGGACCCGGTCTACATGCTGACCGGCCCGATCCCGGCGACCGAGAAGGCGCTGAAGCGCGGCGGCCTGTCGATCGACGACATCGACGTGTTCGAGGTGAACGAGGCGTTCGCCCCGGTGCCGCTGGCGTGGGCCAAGGAGACGGGCGCGTCGCTGGAGAAGACCAACCCGAACGGCGGCGCCATCGCGCTCGGCCACCCGCTGGGCGCGACCGGGTCGATCCTGATGACCAAGCTCGTGCACGAGCTGGAGCGCACGGGCGGCCGGTACGGCCTCCAGACGATGTGCGAGGGCGGCGGCCAGGCCAACGCCACCGTCATCGAGCGCGTGTAAGGGGTGTTCGCGGCCCCTCGGGGTCGCGGTCCGCGAAGGGCGGGGTGCCATGTGAGGCGCCCCGCCCTTCGTCATGCCCGGGGAAGTTCGATGTCACCTTGTAGAGAGGTTGTTTAAGTCTCGGGTTCGTGGAAATATACAACTCAAGTTTGAGGTTAGCTCCTAGCGAGAGTTCAAAACCTGGAGGTGGCATCCATGCTGTTGACGTCGATCGACCCGTTCATGCAGGAGTTCGAGCGCCAGTTCGACCGGCTCTCCCGCCGGCAGCCCGCCGTCATGCCGATGGACGGCGTCCGCCGCAAGGACGAGGTGCTCCTGCGCTTCGACCTCCCGGGCATCGACCCCGGCTCCATCGAGGTGACCGTGGACCGTGGCGTCCTCACGGTCAGCGCGCGCCGCGAAGAGGAGATCGCCGAGGACGAGCAGCTCTTCGTGCGGGAGCGCACGATGGGCACCTTCACCCGGCGTGTCTACCTCTCCGAGCACCTCGACTCGTCCGCCATCGACGCCGCGTACGACGGCGGCGTGCTGGCGGTCCGCATCCCGGTGCTGGAGCAGGCCAAGCCGCGCAAGGTGGAGATCCAGACCCCCGGGCGCAAGGCGCTCAAGTAAGACGGGTGCACGATCCGGGCGGGCGTCCTCGAGGGAGGCGCCCGCCCGGTGCATGATGGGGGCATCATGTCTTCACTGCCGATCGACGACAACCGGGCCGCGCTCTACACCGTCGGCCAGGTGGCGGCGATGCTCAGCGTGCAGCAGGCGTTCCTGCGCCGGCTCGACGAGCACGAGGTCGTGAGTCCCCGCCGGTCGCCCGGCGGGCAGCGACGCTACTCCCGCCAGGAGATCACGCTCGTCCAGTACGTCGTGCGGCTCACCGACGAGGGGATGACCCTGTCGGCCATCCGCCGCATCCTCGAACTCGAGACCGAGCTGCGCGCGGCCCACCGGCGCATCGCCGAGCTGGAGGCCGAGCTCGGCCGGACACGCGACGACGGTCAGGCGTCGCGCCGGCGCAGCACCAGATAGCCGCCGACGAGGGCGGCCGCCGTCCACAGCACGAGCACGCCCAGCCCGGTCCACGGGCCGAAGGCGCGGTAACCGACCGACGACCGGTCGGGCCGCACCGTGCTCATCATCACGAACCCCACCTGGTCGGGAAGGTACTGCGCGACCGTACGGATGCCGGGGACGTTGCCGAGCCCCTGGGAGTCCAGGAACAGCAGCGGAATCATGATCCCGAGCGGCAGCGCCGTGCCGCGTGCGATCGCCGCCACCCCCATCGCGAACACGCCCATCAGCGTCAGGTGCACGCAGGCCAGCAGCGTCGCCCGCAGGGCCCCGGCCGAGCCGATGGACACGCTGTGCGGGCCCAGCGCGGCCTGCGCGGTGAAGAAGGCGGCGAATCCGGTCACCAGGGAGAACGCCCCGACCGTGAGCGTGCCGGCCAGCACCTTGGCCCCGTAGAACACGCCGCGCCGCGGCACCGCCGTCAGCGACGCGAGGACCATCCCGCTCGTGTACTCGCTCCCGACGAACAGCACGCCGAACGCGACGATGGCGATCTCACCGATCAGCAGGCCGTAGAAGCCGACGAGGACCGGGTCGAACGCCGCCCGCGCGTCGGGGGCCATCCGGTCGAAGCCGGTCCGCATGCTGAGCCCGACCAGGAGGGCGAGCCCCACACAGAGCACGAAGGCCAGGACCAGGGTCCACACCGTGGATCGGGTGGTGCGGAGCTTGACCAGCTCGGCCCGCAGGGCCGCCCGTCCCGCGCTCATCGCGCCTCCCCGGTGAGTCGCATGAACGCCTCTTCCAACGACGACTCCCGCGCCGCGACCTCGTGTACCACCAGCCCGTGGGCGGCGGCCAGCTCGCCGATCCGCGCCGGATCGGCGCCCTCCGCCTCGAGCGTGCCGTCCGGCGCCGTGCCGACCGCGATGCCGGCGCCCGCGAGCGCGTCGCGCATCCGTTCCGGCTCGGGCGCCTTGATCCGCACGTAGGTGCGGCTGTTCGCGGCCACGAACGCGGACGCCGTCGTGTCGGCGAGCAGCCGGCCCCGGGCGATCACGCCGAGG
>NZ_JBHLZP010000475.1:0-6192 GCF_042429965.1 Actinoallomurus acaciae | reverse complement strand
GCCGTCCCCGGCCACGATGACCGGGTGCGACGCGCGAGCGAGGATCTCCGCGGCCGCGCCGACTCCGGCCGCCGGCCCGTACGCAAGGGCCGGCGAGCGGTCCGGCACGTCGACGTCGGACTCCTCCTCCAGCACGTCCATCGGGATGGAGACCAGCACCGGGCCGGACGGCGGGCGTACCGCGGTGGCGAAGGCGCGGCGCAGCACGATCGGCAGGTCACGCGCGTGCTGCACCTCCACGGCCGCCTTCGTCGCGGCGCCGGCCAGGCCGACGAGGTCGCCCGACAGCATCGGGTCCTGGATCAGATGGCGGCGGTCCTGCTGGCCCGCCGTGACCACCATCGGCGTACGGGAGCGCGAGGCGTTGAGCATGCCGATCAGGCCGTTCGCGACACCGGCCGCGACGTGCAGGTTCACGAACGACGGGCGGCCGGTGGCGCGGGCGTACCCGTCGGCCATCGCGACCACGGACCCCTCCTGAAGGCCCAGCACGTACGACAGGTCGGGCGCGTCGGCCAGGGCGTCGATGAGCGGCAGCTCGGTCGTGCCGGGATTGCCGAAGATCCGGCTCACGCCTTCGCCGCGGACGATCTCCAGTAGAGCGTCGATGGGTCTCATCCGGTGAGTTCCCTCCCCAGGTGGTCGGCGACCCTGGCGGCGAGCGCCATGATGGTCAGCGACGGGTTGACCGGCAGCGACGCCGGGATCAGCGAGGCGTCCCCGACGTACAGTCCGGCGACGTCGTGGGACCGGCCGTTCGCGTCCACGGCCGAGCGCGCGGGATCGGACCCCATCGGCACGCTGCCCTGCATGTGCGTGGTGCTCAGCCCGGTCCACAGGACCTCGCGGGCGCCGGCCGCGCGCAGCGCCTCGACGGCGAACCGCCGGCCCGCCTCCAGCCGGGCGCGCTCGGCGGCGGAGAACCGCTTGGCGACGACGATCTCGCCGCGCGGGTCCAGGTCGATGAGGCCGGTGTTCTCGTCGTTCGCCATCACGAGCATCCCGGCCCAGTGCCGGTACGCCCGCACGCTGCCGGCGAGGCGCGTGCCCCAGAGGGGGTGGCCGTCGGCGTCGGTCAGGCTCTCGGCGAACGACACCGGGTCCTGCACCGTCGGGCCCTCGACCACGAACTCCTCCCGGTGGTCGAGGCAGTGCCCGGTGATCGGGTAGACGCGATGGTTGTCCTGCGGCTCGTCGAAGCGGCCGTAGACCAGGCGCGCCGGGTGCAGGCCGAGCGTGCGGCCGACCCGGCGCGGGTAGTCGGGGCTGTTCAGCAGGATCCGCGGGGTGCCGAGCGCGCCCGCCGCGAGCACGACCGTACGGGACCGTACGACGCCGGTGTCGCAGGCGACCCCGGTGACCGCGCCGCCGGAGATCAGCACGCGCTCGGCCCGCGTGCGCGTGGCCAGCCGGATCTCGCCGCGGGCGAGGGCCGGTGCGATGAACGTGTTGAGCGTGGACTTGCCGGCGTTCGTCGGGCAGCCCTGCAGGCACGAGCCGCACTTGGTGCAGTTGTAGTCGGTGTAGGAACGGACCGGCTCGAACGTGGCGCCGATCGCGGCGAGCCCGTCGCGCAGCCGGTACGCGCTCGGCGTCCAGTCGGCGCGCTCCCGTACGCCGAGGCGCCGTTCGACCTCGGTGTACCAGGGCAGCAGGTCGGCGAGGGAGAACGGCTCGCCGCCGTCCCCGAGCAGGCCGGTCCGGCGGTGGAACGTGGCCACATCGGCGTCGGTGGCGCGCATCGCGACCTTGGCGTTGATCACGGTGGAGCCGCCGACGCACCGGCCGCCGAGCAGCGCGACCGGGTCCTCGCCGTCGGCGTACCGGACCGGCCACCACAGCCGGTGCCGCGCCTCCAGTTCGAACCTCGTGTGCGTCGCGGCGGTCCACAGGCCGCCGGCCTCGATGAGGAGCACGTCGTGCCCGGCGCGGCCCAGGTCGGCGGCGATGAGTCCGCCGCCCGCGCCCGAGCCGACGACCACGACCTCGGCCTCCTCGGGCAGCGGATCGGGAGGCGGGGGCGGCTCGGTGAGGAACGACCAGTCCCGGCGGAGCCGGCGGGCCTGGGGCGGGTCGAAGCCGATGTCCTCCCAGCCGGTCGGCCCGGTATGGCCGGGGACGGCGAAGCCGCCGTAGTACGCCTCGATGGCGAGCCGTCTGATCAGGGCGAACGCCGATGACCCGGCGAGCGGCGCCAGCGCGTCCGGCCCGTGCCCGGCGGCGGGCGCGAGGAGCCCGATCGCGGCGTGCAGGGCGTCCTCCTCCGACGACGACATCGCGGCGACCGCCCGCCCGATGTACTCCTCGGGCCCGATCGCGCGTGAGCCGGGCACCAGGTCCGCGCACAGGTCGGCGAGGACCCGCGTCTCCCCGGCGTTCATCAGTGCTTCGCGGATCCGCCGTCGACGTTGATGGTCTGCCCGGAGAGGAACCCGCTGCCCTCGTCGCAGACGTACAGCAGCGTCGAGACCAGGTCGCGCGGCTCCTCGACGGCGGGCACGACCTGGAGGCCGCGGACCCGCTCGAACCCGCCGTCGGCGCCGACGGTGCGCTCGGCCGTCAGCGTCCGGGTCAGCCCGGGGGCGATCGCGTTGACCGTGATGCCGTCGCCCCCGACCGCGCCGGCGAGCGCGCGGGTGAAGCCGACGAGCCCGGCCTTGGAGGTGGTGTAGGCGACCATGTCGGGCGGGCCGAGGAACACCACGGCCGAGGTCAGGTTGACGACCCGTCCCCAGCCCGCGGCCCGCAGGTACGGCAGGGCGGCCCGCGTGACGAGGAACGGGCCCTCGAGGTTCAGCCGCATGATCCGCCGCCAGTCGTCCAGCGTCGTCTCCTCGAAGGGGATCGACGGGTAGATCCCGGCGTTGTTGACCACGATGTGCAGGCCGCCGTGGTGGCGGGCGACCTCGTCCACCGCCGCGGCCACGGCGGACGGGTCGGTGACGTCGGCCCGGACGCCGAGGAACGCACCGCCGGCGTCGGCGATCCGGCGCTCGGTCCCGGACAGGTCCGCGACGTCCAGCCCGGCCACGCGTCTGCCCTGGGCGGCCAGGGCCACGCAGAACTCCTGTCCCAGCCCGTTCGCCGCACCGGTCACCAGTGCCACCCGATCGCTCATGTGGGGGAGCGTGCGTCACGGCCATCACCGGGACAAGGAGGGCGTTCCATTCATCGGAATCCGCGACGGCGGTCCGGCCGGGGCGCGCGCCGTGTACCTCGCCGTTTCCATTCGGTGAAACGCCCTGCTTGTCGGAGCCGGGCGGCGCGTCCATGCTCACGGCACCCCGCATCCGACACCGTCCGGCGAGTCGTGAGGAGCGATGACCGCGATGACATCAGCAGCGACTGGCGCCTCCCTCGGCCCGGTCCACCGCAGGCTCATCCGGGACGAGTTCGGCGTGATCGGCGTCCTGGTCGTCATCGTTGTCGGAGTCGGCCTCTTCCACCCCGACTTCCTGCGCACCGGCAACCTGCTGTCCATCACGCACAACACGGTCTACGTCGGCCTGATGGCGTGCGGCATCGTCTTCCCGCTGGCGATGCGCGAGGTCGACCTGTCCGTCGGCGGCATGTACGCGATGTGCATGGTCCTCGGCGCGGTCCTCATCCGCGACGGGCTGAGCACCTGGCTCGCGCTGGTCGTGATCCTCGCGGTGTCGGCCGTCCTCGGCGCCCTGAACGGCGTGATCACCACGTACATGCGGCTGCCGTCCTTCATCGTGACGCTGGCCACGGCGATGCTCCTCCGCGGCGCCGGCCTGGCGCTCGCGGACGGCAAGCAGATCACCGACCTGCCGCAGAACGACTCCTTCTTCACCTTCCTCGGCGGGAACACGGCCGGCGTCCCCACCGCCGTGTGGATCTCCGTGCTCCTGGTCGCCGCGCTGACCGTGCTGTTCACCCGTACGAGGTTCGGCGCCCGGGTACGGGCCATCGGCTCCAACCCGGAGGCGGCCGAGTTCAGCGGCCTGCCGGTGATCCGCACCCGGATCGCCACGCTCGGCCTCAGCGGGCTGATGGCGGGTGTGGCGGCGGTGTTCTCCCTGGCCTTCTTCATGGCCGGCGACCCGACGGTCGGCCAGGGGTACGAGCTGACCGCCATCGCGTCGGCGATCATCGGCGGCACACCGCTCGCCGGCGGCCGCGGCTCGATCGTCGGCGCCGCGGCCGGCTGTCTCATCCTCAGTGTCGTCGCCTCGGCACTGGCCTTCTTCCAGGTACCGATCAACTGGACCACCTTCGCGACCGGCGGCGTCATCCTCCTCGCCGTCGGCGCCGACACCCTGCTGCGCCGGATCCGGGGCTCCCGCTCCGCCGACGCCTGACCGCCCCCGCCCGTACGCCAGGAGACGAGCAATGAAGCAGCGCACACGTTGGCGGGCCGGCCTCGCCGCGATCCTCGTCCTCGGACTCACCGCCGCCTGCGGCGACAGCGGATCCGGCTCCGGCTCGAAACGGCTGAAGATGGGCATCGCCGTGCCGAACAACAGCCTGAACTTCGCCCGGGAGATGTACCAGGGGGCGACCTCGGCGGCCCAGCACGCGGGCAACATCGACTTCAAGGTCGTCGGCCCGCCCAACACCGACGGCCCGGCCGAGGTCCAGCTCTTCCAGAACCTCGTCGTGACCCACCGCGACGGTGTGATCCTCTTCAACCTGGATCCGCCGATCTTCACCCGGCCCGCGGCGCAGGCCGTCGACCAGGGCGTCCCGGTCGTCGCGCTGGACACCGCGCCGACGAACGGCAGCAAGGTCGGCTTCTTCGTCGGCACCGACAACTACGAGCTCGGCGGGCAGCTCGCCCAGGCGGCGGTCAAGAAGCTCGGCGCCGACGCGAAGGGGACCGTCGTGATCGGGCAGACCGATCCGGGCGTGCCGGTGCTGGACAACCGGGTCAAGGGCATCAAGGACACCCTCGCCAGGCTGGCGCCCGGCATCCGGACGCTCGGCCCGTTCCACACCTACAGCGACCCGGCGCAGAACTACAACGCCTGGCTCGCCCAGGTGCACGCGCACCCGGACGCGCTGGCCTTCCTCGGCGTCGGCGACGCGGACAGCTACGACCTTGCCAAGATCAAGCAGCAGGAGAAGGGCAAGTACCTCACCGCCGGCTTCGATGTCGACCCGAAAACGCTTCAGGCGGTCAAGGACGGGACGAACTTCGCCGGCATCGATCCCGAGCACTTCCTCAAGGGCTACCTGTCGAGCGCGATCCTGATCAAGTACGTCCGGGAGGGACGGAAGCCGCCGCAGGGCTGGTTCAAGACACCCGGCATGGTGCTCGACAGCGGCAACATCGACGAGGTCATCGCCCGCGAGAAGTCACCCCAGGCCGCCTACGCCTGGTACAAGCCGCAGATCGACCGGCTCCTGGCGAACATCACCGGCAACATCCGGCCGCTCTCGGACGCGCGCTGACATGCTGAGGGCGTCCGGCCTGGTCAAGCACTACGGCGGCGTCGCCGCGCTCGACGCCGCCGGCATCACGGTCGAACGCGGTGAGGTGCACGCCCTGGTCGGCGAGAACGGCGCCGGCAAGTCCACGCTCGTCAAGATCATCTCCGGGGCCGTACGGCCCGACGGGGGCACCGTCGAGCTCGACGGTGCCCCCGTCGCCTTCGCCAACACGCGCCAGGCCGCCGGGCAGGGCATCGCGATCGTGTCGCAGGAGCTGATGACCTATCCCGACCTGACCGTGCTGGAGAACCTGTTCCCGCTCGGCGGCCCCGGCCGGTTCGGGCTGGTCAGCACCCGGACGATGGAACGCCGCGCCGCGCCCGTGCTGGCCGGGCTCGGCCTGAGCGTCGACCCGCGCGCACGCGTGGAGACCCTGTCGCTGGCCGACCGGCAGCTCCTGGAGATCTGCCGGGCGTTGCTCCAGGAGCCGAGGGTGCTGATCCTGGACGAGCCGACCTCGGCACTCCCGCGCGCGGCGTCCGACCGGCTCGCGGAGACGACGAGACGGCTGGCCGGGCGCGGCCTGGCCGTGCTCTACATCTCCCACTTCCTCGGGGAGGTCATGCGGGTCGCGCAGCGGGTCACCGTGCTGCGCGACGGCCGTACCGTGCTGGCCGGCGAGGAGATCGGGAAGGTGAGCGTCGACTCGCTGGTCACGGCGATGCTGGGCGGCGGCGCGCCGCCGGTCGCCGCAGGCCGCGAGCGCGCCCTGCGCGGAGCCGCCTCGGTCACCCT
>NZ_JBHLZP010000474.1:0-7204 GCF_042429965.1 Actinoallomurus acaciae | reverse complement strand
CGGGGCAGTCCCGGACTCACACCGGGTTCCCTCTTACGACACCCACCACACAAAGCGCAGGCGAACCAGCAACACCGAGAACCATACATGTAGTAGGCGGCCTAGAACACGGGTACCAGATATAGGCGTGTCGCGTTCGGAACGCAGCGGTACTTCGCGGTCGACCACGGCCCGCCCTCATCGCCGTCGCTGACGGCCGATGTCGTCGAGGGAGACCCGGGCGAGCACCAGGAGGGCCTGCGGGGTGGCGCGTCGCCACTGGTCCCGGGTCTCGGTGGTGATGCCGTTCCGCCGAGCGTCGCTGAGCGCGGTCGCGTCGTAGGCGACGGCGCCGATGTCTGCGGTGGCGTCGGCCGGTGTCAGCTGGAGGGTCCGCACCCAGGAGGCGGCCTTGGCGGCACCGGTCAGGAGCCGGCGGCCGGCGTCGGCGGTCACCAGATGTGTTCGGCCCACGGCGCGGATCGCCTCTCCGGCCAGGCCCGTGCTGTTGGTGTTGGCCGAGGCAGTCGGCCCGGAGCCGTCGAACGAACCGTTCTGGGCCTGCTCCCGCAACAGCCACAGGGCGCCCTTGCGTGCGGCCGTACCCGCGGCCTTGTTCCCTGTCCGGTAGGCCGCGAGCAGGGCCTGGACGGACAGACCGGTCGAGTCGGGATCGAGCACCGGGTCGGCGGCCTGGTCACAGCGAGGGGCGGCGTCGTCGGGGTCGAGCCGGAAACCGCCGGCCGCGCACTGCTGCCTGGTCAGGAAGCTCACCGCGGCCCTCGGGACGCCGCCGGATCGGGCCAGGCCGAGGATGTTGAACGCCTGCCCGAAGGTGTTGCTGTAGTCGGTGGTGCCCTGGTCCTGAAACCGGCCTCTGTTCACGCCGGAGGCCGTCATCAGGGCGAGCGACTCGGCGCGCAGGTCGAATCCGCCGAAGTCGCGTGGGTCGGAGCCGGTCACATCGGCGAGGTACAGCAGCTTTCCGGTCGCTCCGGAGATTCGGACGCCCGGCTGCCCGTAGTCGTCGCTGTTGTAGGACCGGACATGCGCGGCGACGTACGCGGTCGCCTTCGTGGCGAGGGCCGGCCGTGCGCCGGTGGCCTTGAGCGCGACGACCGAGTCGACGGTCAGGCCCCAGTCGGTGAAGTCATATTGATCGTTGTGGATCCCGCCGTGGTCGTCGAGCTGCGATGCCTGCCAGGTCGCGGCCGCGACGGCGGAGGAGCGCGGGGTGGCCTGGGCGGGCGCCGCGAATCCGGCGACGACGGCTCCGACGGTCAGCGTGGCGAGTAACTGCCGAACAGCGATGTGCATGGGCAAAAGAGCCTTTCACTCGGATCGTGGATGCCGAAGACGTGAGTCCCCGCCTGCGCCTAACGGGCCTCCCGGATGGGTACGGGATCGGGTTTCTTCGCGGCCCGCGCCTCGGTCTTCGCGGGTCCTTTCCGGCCACCGGGGGTGAAGGTGGGTGTGTGCCCGAAGGAGGCTTTGCGGGCGGCGCGTCGGAGGGTGGCCAGGACGGCGGGGCCGAGGACGATGATGGCGATCGTGTTGGTGACCGCGCGGCCGGTGTCCCAGCCGGCGGTCGAGGTGAGCAGGGTGAAGACGGCGAAGCGCCGCAGGTTGTCCCAGACGGCGGCGCCGGGCACGTACGAGATGTGGCCGTGGTAGTACGGCACTTCGGCGCCGGTGATGAAGGGCCAGAACCACAGGTTCATGAGGAAGCCGAACAGGTAGGCCACGACGATGCCGTAGCCGACGAGCATGGCGATCTCGGCCTTGCCGGTGACGCGGCGGGGCAGCAGCCCGGCACCCATGCCGATCCAGGCCGAGCACATCATCTGGAACGGCAGCCAGGGTCCGACGCCCGCCGTCAGCAGCGCGGAGGCGAACAGCGACGTGCAGCCGAGCACGAAGCCGAATCCCGCGCCGTAGACCCGCCCGGCGAGTACGAGCATGAAGAAGACGGTCTCGATGCCGGCCGTGCCGGCGCCGAGCGGCCGGAGCGCGGCGTTGATCGCGGACAGGACGCCGAGCATCGCCAGCGCCTTGGAGTCGATGCCCCCCTCGGACAGCTCGGCGAGGACGATGACGATGAGGACCGGCAGGATCGCGATGAAGATGAAGGGCGCGTCCGGCCCGTGCTGCATGCTCTCGGGCTTGACCCGGACCAGCAGCGGCCACAGGAACATCATCAGACCGGCCAGCGAGGCCAGCGTGAGCACGATCGCCGAGCGCGCTCCGAGGCGCACGGGCGGCGAGGGCTTCATCGGGCCTCCTGCGGGAGAGCGGCGCGGACGTCCTCGACGGTGAGCCAGCCCGGGCCGAGGATCTTGGCCACCTGCGGGGCGAAGGCCGGTGAGCCGCCCAGGACCTCACGGGCCGGCCCGTCGGCGACGATCTCGCCCTCGGCCAGGACGACGACCCGGTCGGCCACGGCGGCGACGAACTCCACGTCGTGGGTGGCGACGACGACGGCGCGGCCCTCGGCGGTGAGGCTCGCGACGATGGCGGCCAGGGCGGCCTTGGCGTCGTAGTCGAGGCCGCGGGTCGGCTCGTCGAGCAGCATGACCCGGGGTGAGGCGGTGAGCTGTACGGCGAGGACGAGGGCGAGCCGCTGCCCTTCGGACAGGTCGCGAGGATGCGCGTGCGGGTCGACACCGGGTGCGAGCCGGTCGAGCATGTCCCGGCAGGAGCCGGGTACGGCGGAGGCCTCGCGGTCGGCGGCGGCGCACTCGTCGGCGACCCGTTCGAGGTAGAGCAGGTCGGAGGCGCTCTGGGGCACGAGCCCGACGAGGGTCCGGGCCCGCGCGCTGGTCAGCTTTCCCGGGTCGGATCCGGCGACGCTTACCGTGCCGCCCTGGCGGGGGCCCGAGCCTTGAAGCGCCCAGAGCAGCGAGGACTTGCCGGAGCCGTTGCGGCCCATGAGCGCGAGGACCCTGGCGCCGTGCAGGTCCAGGTCGATCCCGCGTACCGCGACGGTCGTGCCGTACCGGACCACGACGTCGCGACCGGTGAGCACGGGTTCGCAGGCCGTGCCGCCGGGCTCGGCGGGGACCTCCGGAAGGGCCGCGCGCAGCGGCGCCGCCTGCCGGCGCGCGTCGCGGACCGACAGCGGCAGCGGTGTCCATCCGGCGAACCGCCCGAGCGCCACGATGGGCGGCCCGATCGGCATGTCCAGCAGCACCTCGGCCGGCGGCCCGTCGACCAGGGTGCCGTCACCGGGCAGGTAGAGCATCCGGTCGGCGAACGGGACGACCCGTTCCATCCGATGCTCGGCGAGCAGCACGGTCGTGCCGAGATCCTGGACGAGCCGGGCGAGCGTGGCGAGCACGTCCTCGGCCGCGGTCGGGTCGAGCGCCGAGGTCGGTTCGTCCAGCACCAGAACCGGCGGATGCATGGTGAGGACGGAGCCGATCGCGACGCGCTGCTGCTGCCCGCCGGACAGGGTGCGCAGCGCCCGGCGGCGCAGGTCGGCGATGCCGAGCAGGTCCAGGGTCTCCTCGACGCGGCGGCGCATGACGTCCGGCTTCAGGCCGAGCTGCTCCATGCCGTAGGCGAGCTCCTCCTCGACGGTGTCGGTGACGAACCCGGCCAGCGGGTCCTGGCCGACGACGCCGACCAGGTGGGAGAGCTCGCGGGGCGGGCGGGTGGCGGTGGTGATGCCGCCGACCGCGACCTCGCCCTGAAGGTGACCGCCGGTGAAGTGCGGGACGAGCCCGTTGACGGTGCCGAGCAGGGTGGACTTACCGGCGCCGGTACGGCCGGTGACCAGCACGAGTTCGCCCTCGCCGACGGTCACCGTGATGCCGTTGAGCACGGGGTCGTCCTGCCCGTGGTACCAGAAGGAGACATCGGTCAGCTCGATCATGCGGGCAGCTCCCCGGCCGGGGCTTCGGCGAGCTCGGGCGGCGGGGTGAGGAACGCCGGCAGCGTCCCGACGAGCACCCCGCACAGCGGCTCCGACGACAGCAGCGGCCACGACAGGTTGATCAGGGAGGGGTTGAGGTTCGTCGGGTCGACACTGGAGGTGGCGTACAGCATGATCGCGACGGCGATCCCGCTGCCGGCCGTGAGGGCCTCGGCCAGGCCCCACCGGTCGGGCCGGTACCGGGTGCGCCGCACCCGCCGGCCGGCCAGCCGGAACCCGGCCAGGGCCACCGCCAGCCCGCCGAGCAGGACGGGCAGGCCCAGGTAGCGCGGCGTGCTGCCGTCGAGGGTGCCGTACACCCCGACGCACACACCGCCGAGCCCCACGATCATCAACAGGCCGGTGGCGAGCCGCGCCCGCCGTCCGGCCGTACCGGACCTGCCGTACCCGCGCGAGTCCATCGACGCGGCGAGCTGGAGCGAACGGCCGAGGGCATCCTCCAGGACCGGGATGACGATCGTGTGCAGCGCGTGGAAACGCTTGCCACGGGTCCCGCCGCGCAGCTTGCGGGCCTGCCGGATCCGCAGGACGCTCTCGGCGAGCTGCGGGAACACCGACAACGCGACGATCACGGCCGTACCGGCCTCGTACAGGGCGGGCGGCATCGCCTTCAGCAGCCGCTTGGGGTTGGCGAGCGCGTTCCCGGCGCCCAGGCAGATGAGCATGGTCGCCAGGCGTAGCCCGTCGTACAGGCCGCCGAGCAGCGACTCGGCGGACACGTTCCCCAGCAGCCGGATGCCCGCCGCCCAGGCGGGCAGCGGGATCTCCGGAAGCCGCAGGATGATCGTGGATCCCTCCGCGCCGCCGAAGACGAGCCGGAAGAACACCCGGGAGATGATGATCACGGCGCCGAGCACGAGGTAGACGCGGAAGGCCATCGCCCACGGCGCCTCCGACCGGCGGGCGACCACGACGTACGCCACCACGGCGATGATGGCGGCCAGCAGCCACGGGTTCGTCGTCCGGCCGGCCGCCGCCGCGAGGCCGAGCGTCCACAGCCACCACGCTCCCGGATGCAGGTCGCGCGGCAGGAAGTACGCGGCCGATGCGGAGCGCATCACGACTCTCGGGCGCGTCTACGGCGCCAGGCGGTCAGCCCGGTACCCGCACCGAGCACGACGATCGCGGCGGCGGCCACCCAGGGCGCACGGTCGCTCGCGCCGGACTGCTTCTTGATCAGTCTTTCGACGGGAGGGAGATTCTGGCCTCCGGTCCAGGCGGCGTTGTGTGCGGGATCGTCCGCCGTCGACCCGGTCCGCGGGCGAGGGGGCGGACGTCCCGAGCCTCCGTCTCCGGCCGTAGACGACCGTCCGGATGCCGGCCTCCGCCCGGACGACGTTCCCGGCTGCCCGGTGCCTGACGCGCCGCCGGTGTGGTCGCCGGTCGAGCCGGGCTGGGCCGCGTTCGGGTCGTTGCCGGCCGGGGCGGGCTCGGGGGCGGTGGTGCAGGCACCGCCCTCGGTCCCGGGACGGACCGCGGCGATCCGCGGCTTGGGGTTGGTGTCGGCGGTCGCGTTCAGCGAGAACGACCAGCCCTCGAACCCGCCCGGCGTGAAGTCGCGGTTCTTCACGCCCCACTGGCTGTAGGTCCAGGCGCAGTCGTTGCCGGCATGCCAGTACGACCAGTACGCGGCGGCGGGCGGCGTGTTGACGCACAGCTCCCGGTAGCTCTCGTTCCCCTTGACCGGGATCTTCTCCGCCGCCGACGGCCGGTTCTCGATCCGGCAGATGAACGCCTCGCCCCACCGCTGGACGCCGGCGATCTCGAAGCCGGCGTTCTTCAGCGCGTCCAACCCGGTGCCACGGGTGGACTGCGGGTCGCACCGCACGATGGTGGTGCCGCCGAGCTGCTGGAAGTCGACGACGACGGTGACGCCCGTGCCGGTCTTGCAGAATCCCGGCTTTCCCTTGGACGAGTCGATGGCGAGCGCGCTCGGCGCCGGCGTCGTCGCGAGGATGACACCGAGCAGGACGGCGAGGGCGGCGGCCGCCCGGACGACCCGTTCGGCCGTCCGGGCGCCGCTTCGGTGATGTCGGGTCACTGAACCGTCAGCGTCGTCGTGTTGTAGACGGTGCCGCTGCTTCCGGTGGCGCTGATCGTGTACGTGTAGGTGCCCTTGGCCGTCGGTGTGATCGTCTTGGTGCCGCCCGGGACCGCCAGCGAGCCGGACCAGGAGCCGCCGCCGGCCGCCGGGGAGACCGAGTGCGCGGTGATGCCGGTCGCGTTGGTCGAGCTCCAGGTCAGTGAGGTGCTCTGCCCCAGCGTGATCTTGCCGTCGAGGTCGTCGACCGACAGGCTCACGGTCGGGTTGCCGGGGCCCACGGCCGGGTTGTTCGGGGTGACGCCGGGCGGCGGGTTGGTGCCGGCCGTCTTGTTCAGCGAGAACGACCAGCCCTCGAAGCCGCCGGGCACCACGTTGCGGTTGGCCGCGCCGTAGCTGCTGTAGGTCCAGGCCGTACCACCGCCGTCGGCCCACCAGTACGACCAGTACGCCGAGCCGGGCGGGGTGACGACGCAGGCCTCGTGGTAGTTCGGGTTGCCGGTGATCGGGATCGACTCGGTGGCCGAGGGACGGCCGTTCAGCCGACAGACGAAGGCCAGGCCCCACTGGGCGACCCCGGTGACGCTGATGCCGGCGTCCTGGAGTGCCTTGATGCCGGTGCGCTGGGTGCCGGGGGCGGGGTTGGGCGAGCAGCGGGTGACGGTCGGTGCGGGGGTGCCGCCGTTGCCGTCGAGCTCTTGGAAGTCGATCACAACCGTGACGCCGGTCAGGGCGTCGGCTCCGGTGCAGATGCCGTCGTAGCCGTCGGCGTGCGCCGGTGTGGGAACGGCCGTCTGGAGGCCTACGGCGAGCGCGGCGGACAGGAGGAGTCCACCGATGCCTGCGGTGATCCTTTTCACGTGGTGCTCTCCCGAGAGGTGGTCGGATTGTTCAGGCCCTGGCCGGGCGGGGTGGGCCGCCCGGTCCGCGAAGGCGGGGCGGCCCTCGATCGCCGGGCGATCCGGTGGCGGACGGCGAGGATGCCGATGACGATGGCCCCGGCCAGGACGACGGCAAGCACGCTGGCGGCGGCGACGCGCCAGGTGAACCAGCCGCCCGCGACGCTCGCGCGCACGGCCGTCCTGCCGGTTCCGAGGTTCAGGCCGATCTGCACGGGCGAGCCGGTCGCGCCGAGCCAGGAGTGGTCTGCCACGCCGGGCGCGGCGGCGATGCTCGTCGGCAGATCGCTGGTGGTTCCGGTGCCCGCGGCGAGACCGCCGTCGGCGCGGACGACCGCGGCGAGCGCGTCG
>NZ_JBHLZP010000473.1:0-6205 GCF_042429965.1 Actinoallomurus acaciae | reverse complement strand
CGGGGCGCGGCTGGTCGCCCTGCGCGGCGGGATCCGCGGGGCGGGCCCGCCGGAGCTGGCCGGGGTGCCGGCGCGCGAGTGGCCCCAGGCGTGCTCCCTGCTGAGCAAGCACGACGTGCCGCGCGGATACGTGCCGGAGCCGACCACGACCCACGTCGAGGGCGTTCGTCTGCCGGCCGGCTGTACCTACCGCCTCCGCCACCAGAAGCGCCGGGCGTCGGACGGACCCGAACGCGACGCCGCGACTCTGTCGGTCACGGTCCAGTGGGTCGCGGCCGACGCGAACACGGCCTCGGCCCTGTTCTGGGCGGCCCGCGACACGCAGAGCAGCGTCCGCGACCCGGTCCGGGCCGGCGACGCGGCGTACGGCCTGGGCGCCCCGTCGGGAACGGTGGTGATGCGGGTGGGCCGCACGATCGTGACGGTCACCGGGGGGCTGCCGAACATGCCCACGCACCTGGCCACCTTGATCGCGGCCCGGCTCCGCGCCACGACCTGACGTGCGGGTGGGCCGGACGATCGGGGTGCCGCCGGACATGCTCACGCGTCCGGTCGGCCTGGTCGCGGCCCGGCTTCGTGACACGGCCTGATCCCGCCCGTCGGCGGGGTGGGTCAGGCCCGGGCGGAGGCCCAGTCCTCCAGTTGGGCGACGAACAGGCGTGCCTGTTCGGGCCAGTGGTAGCGGGCGCGCGCCGCCTCGTGACCCCGCTTGCCCATGTCCAGGCGCAGCGCGGCGTCGTCGCGGAGTCGCCGGACCGCCGCCGCCGTGGCCGCCGGGTCCTCGAACGGCACGACCAGGCCGCAGGCGTTCTCGGTGACGATCTCCGCGGCGATCGGGTTGGGCGTGGTGATGACCGGCAGGCCCCGCGCCATGTACTCCACGACCTTCGTCGGCATCGAGTGCCGGTAGTTCGGCGAGTCGTGCAGCAGCGCGAGCCCCGCGATGGCGCCTTCGGCCATGCGCAGCGCCCGGTCGTTCGGCACGAAGCCGTACCAGCGCAGCAGCCCCGTCCGCTGCGCCTCGCGCAGCAGCGGCCGTACGCCGGCGTCGGCCGCGCCGATGAGCTCCAGGGTGATCCCGTCGGCCTGGAGCGTCCGCGCGAGTTCGATCAGGTCGGCGGCGCCGCGGGCCATCGAGAGTTGCCCGACGTAGACCACCCGCTCGTCGCCCGGCGGCGCGGGCGGGATGTCCGGGACATTGGTGGTGTTCGGCACGACGAGGTGGGTCTCGCGGAACCGCGTGCGGTACCCCTCTTCGGCGAGCAGCAGCTTCATCCGGCGTTCCGCGCGCCGCTCCAGCCGCCGTATGGCGAACCGCAGCGGTATCCGCATCGGCGCCGGCAGCCAGCCCTTGGCGCCCAGAGCCGCCGCGGTGTCCTCGTGGACGTCCCAGACGGTGCGTGAGCGCAGCCGGCGCGGCACGGCGAGCAGGAGCTCCGGATCGTGCAGCAGGACGAGGTCGCGAGCCGCACCGCGCTCGCGCAGCGCGGGCCGCGCCATCCGCAGCGCGTGCAGCCGGCGGCGGCCGGTCGCGCGCGGCACGTCCACCGGAATGATCTCCGGCCAGGGCGTGACATTGCACGCGCGGAAAGGCGCCATGTAAGTGATCTCATGACCCGCGTCGAGCAATGCTCGAATCTGCCGGTGCAGAATTCGCGCGTCCTCTGGATGGTGCACGACCGTAGAGACGAATACCCGCATCGATTTCACTTCACCGCGAGTCTGTGGTGGCAAGGCGAACATCCGGTGAATTCGGCACGGCCATCAGTTCACAGCAATTCGACGCGTTCGGCGGCCGACTCGTCCGCCATCCGCGTACGGCCGCGGGTGTCGAACAGCAGGCGCGCGTGCCGGGTCAGCGTGTCGGCGTCGTACTCGGCGTGGTTCGTGAGGACGACGACGAGGTCGGCCTCGGCCAGCGCCGTGTAGAGCACACGGGCGCGCGGCACCGCGACGCCGTCGACCTCCCAGTCCTCCACGTGCGGGTCGTGGAACGTCAGGTCCGCGCCCATCTTCCGCAGCCGCCGCGCGACCGGTCGCGCCGGCGACTCGCGCTGGTCGGCGATGTCGGCCTTGTACGTCACGCCGAGCAGCAGGACCTTGGCGTTCTTCATCGCCCGGCCCTCGCGGTTGAGCAGGGCCTGCGCCCGCTCGACCACGTACCGCGGCATCCGGTCGTTGATCTCTTGGGCGAGCTCGACGAAGCGGAACGGGTAGCCGAGCGAGCGCACCTTGTAGGACAGGTAGTTCGGGTCGATCGGGATGCAGTGCCCGCCGACGCCGGGGCCCGGGTAGAACGCCTGGAAGCCGAAGGGCTTGGTCGACGCGCACCCGATGGCGTCCCACAGGTCGATGCCGAGCTCGTGGCAGAACACCGCCATCTCGTTGACCAGCGCGATGTTGACGTGCCGGTAGGTGTTCTCCAGCAGCTTGGCCATCTCGGCCTCGCGCGTGCCCTTGGCCTGGACGACCTGCTCGACGAACTTGCCGTAGAACCCGGCGGCCGCGTGGGCGCAGGCCGGGGTCATGCCGCCGACGATCTTGGGGGTGTTCTTGACCCCGTACACCGGGTTGCCCGGGTCGATGCGCTCGGGGGAGAAGGCCAGGTGGAACTCCTCGCCCGCCTTCAGGCCGGACTCCTCGAGGATCGGCGCGACGACCTCCTCGGTCGTGCCCGGGTAGGTGGTCGACTCCAGTACGACCAGCATGCCCGGCTCCAGATGCCGCGAGACCGTCTGCGCCGCCTTCTGCACGGCCGTCAGGTCGGGTCCGCCGTCCGCCGACAGGGGCGTGGGAACGCAGATCACGATCGTGCGTACACCCTCGAGGACCGATTCGTCGCGGCTGGGCGTGAAGCCCGCCGCGAGCATCTCCTCGACCTCGGCCGGGCTGACGTCGTCGACGTGGGAGAGCCCCGCCTTGAGCCCGGCCACGACGCGCGCGTCGAGGTCCAGCCCGCCGACCTTCAGCCCGGCGCGGCACGCCTCCCGCACCAGCGGGAGGCCGACGTATCCGAGTCCGATGACCACCAGGTCCACCAGGTGGCTCCCTTCACGATGCGGTGGAGGCGATTTCCCGGTAGCGGTCGAGATATCGAGCTGTGACGGCTCGCCAGGTGCGGTATTGGGCGACCCACTCTCGACCGGCTTGTCCGATTTCGCCGCGTGTCTTCGGACTGTAAATGAGCTGGTCCAGGCAATTCGCCCATGATTCCGGGTCTTCCGGAACTGTTAACGTTCCGGTCACGCCCGGTTCGATGATTTCGCGAAGGGCTCTGACATCACTTGCTATTACTGGGATTCCCCCTGCCATCGCCTCCAACGGCTTCAGCGGAGTCACCAGCCGGCACACACGGTCCGCGGTTCGCGGGACCGCGAACACATCGAGGACGGCTTGATACCGACGTACCTGATCGACCGGCACCCGGCCGGTGAAGATCGCCGGGACCCCCAGCTCGGCCGCGCGGCGCTCCAGCGCCGGACGCTCCGGCCCGTCGCCGACGAGCAGGAGGGCGAAGTCGCGGCGCAGGGCGGCGGCCTCGATGAGCGTGGCGATGCCCTCGAAGCCGTAGAACGTCGAGGTCAGCCCGACCACGACGTCACCCGGTGCGATGCCGAGCTCCGCGCGGAGCTTGGCGCCGTCGGGCAGAGGCTCCAGGAACGAGTCGTCGACGGCGTTCGGCACGACGAGCACGTTGTCCACGCCGCGGCTTTCGATCTCCTCGCGCATGGCGTCGCCGAGGGTGACGACGAGGTCGGCCGCGCGCATGCGGGCCGTCTCGACCTCGCGGGTGAGCCGGTAGAACTCATCGTGCTCGGTCCGCGCCGGGTCGCGCGACAGCCACGAGTCCTCCAGGAAGCCGCGCACCTCGTAGGCCACCGGCACGCCGTAGCGGTCGCGCAACTCCAGCGCGACGGCCGCGTTCATGTGGTTGCTGGCCGCGTGCAGCACGGACGGGCGGAGCCGCTCCACGAGGCGTCCGGCCAGGTCGGCGGCCTTGCGGACCTCTCGCACCGGGCCGTGCGGCGGCAGCCACGGCAGCAGGCGGTGGTACGGGATCCCGTCCACGGCGACCTCGGGTCGCGCGTCGGTGATCCCCTGGGCGAGCGGATGCCCGAGCCGGGTCACGACGTGCGGGTCCAGGCCCAGCTCTCGCTGGGCGACCACGATCCGTTGCGTCCGCACGGTGTACCCGGCCTGGGTGGCCGGCAGCGCGTTCGTGACGAAGTGCAGCACCCGGGCGGGGTCGCGAGGTCCCGTGGCCCGCTGCGGCGTGGCCGTCCTGGTGGCGGCCAGCAGGGAGTGCAGGTCACGCGTCTCGTCGGACTTCGGAGTCGGCCTTGCCAGCTTCGCCAGGCGAGGGCGTACTCTCCCCGGAACGAGGCGGAGCGCCAGGCGTACGGCGAGCCGGACCGCACGCCGTGGGTCGTCGCGAGCGTGCCGCCAGGCCAGCGCGGCGGAGAAAAAGATCAACTTGGCCACCTGCATGGCGGGCGAGGCTAAGCACCTTCAATGAACGAGAGGCAAACGTGATCGCGCACGTCCTCGGCGCCCGGCCGAACTTCGTCAAAGCCGCGCCCGTCATCGCCGCCCTGTCCGGGCCGCGCGGGTCCGCCTCCGGGGCGGGCCGCGAGCAGAGAGTGATCCACACCGGTCAGCACTACGACGAACGCATGTCCGAGGTCTTCTTCCGCGAGCTCGGCCTGCCCGAGCCGGACGTCAACCTCGGGGTGGGCTCGGGCAGCCACGCCGCGCAGACCGCGGCGATCATGGTCGCCCTGGAGAAGGAGTTCATCGAGCGTTCACCCGAACTCGTCATGGTGTACGGCGACGTGAACTCCACCATCGCCGCCGCGCTGGTCGCGGCCAAGCTGCACATCCCGGTCGCCCATGTCGAGGCCGGGCTGCGCAGCTTCGACATGACCATGCCCGAGGAGGTCAACCGGCGGCTGGTCGACCAGCTCTCGAACCTGCTGTTCGTCACCAGCCCCGAAGCCGTCGGGCATCTCGCCGCCGAGGGGGTGGTGGGGCGCAGCCACGGGGGTGGAAGGAAGGACCTCGACCGCGTGCACTTCGTCGGCAACCCGATGATCGACACGTTGCTCGCGCACCTGGACTCCTTCGACACCGAGGCGGTGCGCGCGGCCCACGGCCTGCCCGAGCGCTACATCGTCGCGACGCTGCACCGGCCGGCGAACGTCGACGACCCGCAGGTCGCCGCCGGGCTGGTCAAGCGGCTGCACGAGATCGCCGACCTGGCCGACGTGGTCATGCCGGTGCACCCGCGCGGGCGCCGGGTGCTGACCGAGGCCGGCCTGGACGACCACCCGCGCGTGACGCTGCTGGAGCCGCTCGGCTACGTCGACTTCGTCGCGGCCGTGCGCGGTGCCGCCGCCGCCGTCACCGACTCCGGCGGCGTGCAGGAGGAGACCACGATCCTCGGCGTGCCGTGCCTGACCGTACGGCCCAACACCGAGCGGCCGATCACCATCACGCACGGCACGAACCGCCTCGTCACCGCCGACGGGCTGGTGTCCGCGGTCGAGCAGGCGCTGGCGTCGTCCGGTGACGAGCGTGAGGTCCCGCCGCTGTGGGACGGCAAGGCCGGTCCGCGCATCGCGCGGATCGCGGAAGGGTGGCTCGATGGCTGACCGGAGGGAGAGGTCGCATACCCCGCGGATCGCGGACGGACCGTCTTCGAAGGGACTGCTCGATGGCTGACCGGCAGGTGTCCCGGCTCAAGGCGGCGCTGGCCGACCGGGAGGCGAGGGTGCGCATCCTCGAGTCGCGGGTCGCGGCTCTGGAGGAGTCGACCTCGCTGCGGGTCGGCCGCGCCGTCACCGACGCGGCGCGCAGCCCCGGCAAGGGCGTCGTCCGGCTGCCGCGCGAGCTGTACCGCATGTGGCGGCACCGCGGCGCGCCCAACGTCGTCACCTCGGTCGACGCCCGCGAACGCCCGATGTTCAGCGCCCGTGACGAGGATCGGCTGATCGTCGGCTCGCGTATCACGGGCCTGATCGTGGCCGGGGTCCGCGGCCTGGCCGCCGCCGGGCAACTCGCCCGTACGGCCACCGTCGTCCCGCTGATGCCGCACGACGCCGCTCTGATCCTCGACACCGCCGACGTCGACCTGGTGCTCGTGGACGCCGCCGCGGGGGCGCCCGGCGGGCCGTGGGCCTACCTGGGCGTCCCGGGCGTGCCGGAC
>NZ_JBHLZP010000472.1:0-6215 GCF_042429965.1 Actinoallomurus acaciae | reverse complement strand
CGGGCGGGCGTCGCCCGGCCCGGCGTCCGGGTGCCGAGGACGCGTCGCCCGGTCATGCCGCCGCACGCTCGGCGGCCGGGCGTGCGATGGCCCGCGACGTACAGGACGCGGCGATCGGGCCGATGCCGGTCCCGGGCGGCACGATCTGGTCGAGGACCTCGTCGTCGGGGTGCTCCATGGTGCGGGGCCCGATGATGGCCGACGTGACGGCGAAGGCCATCGCCAGGTGGGTCGGCGACGGTCCTGCGCCCTCGGCGAGCCGGATGAGCCGCTCGACGGCCATGCTGCGGCAACGAGTGCTCGGGAACCACCGCCGCGAGCCGGTCCTGCCCCAGCTCGCGCGTCTTCACCGTGGCGTCCTTTCTGCTCGCCTCCCGGTCAGCCGGACCTCTGCCCGTCGAGCGCCTCGCGCAGGATGTCCGCGTGCCCGGCGTGCTGGGCGGTCTCGGCGATGACGTGCGTGAGCGCACGGCGCACGGTGTATTCGGTTCCCGGCTCGTGCCAGGGCGCCTCCGGCAGCGGGTGCGTCGCCGACAGGTCGGGGACGGCGGCGATGATCTCCTCCGTACGGGCGGCCACCTGCTCGTAGCGCTTGAGGATCCCGGCCAGCGTCTCGCCGGGCGACATCTGGAACTCGTTCTGGTGGTCGATCATCCACTGCGGGAACTCGCGTGCCGTACCGGCCGCGATGTCGGCCCAGGTGACACCGTCGGGCAGGTCGTAGCGCATCGCCGACGGGCCCTCGACCACGAAGCGCATCCAGTCCTCCTCGGTGGACGCGACGTGCTTGATCAGCCCGCCCAGGCACAGCGCGCTGACCGTGGGGCGCTCGCCGGCCTGCGCGTCGCCGAGCCCGCGCGTCGTGGTGATCAGGGCGGATCGGGCGCTCGCGAGCTGGGCGAGCAGGTCGGTCCGCTCGGCGTCGAAGGTCGGCGTGGTCACGGTGATCGGGTCCTTCCGGTCGTTGTCGTTGTCCGGCACGACACAGACGATCGCCGGGGAAGCGGACAGGGTGTGGCCTCTTCTTGCGGCAATATCGGAGCCATGCCGAAGACCTCAGCGCGGCTGCTCTCGCTGCTCTCCTTGCTCCAGGCCCGCCGGGACTGGCCGGGGGCACTGCTGGCCGAGCGGCTGGAGGTCAGCCCGCGCACCGTGCGGCGCGACGTCGACCGCCTGCGCGAACTCGGCTACCCCATCGCGGCCGTCAAAGGCCCCGACGGGGGGTACCGGCTCGGCGCCGGCGCGGAACTTCCCCCGCTGCTGTTCGACGACGAGCAGGCCGTCGCGCTCGCGGTCGCACTGCGGATCGCCACCACCACCGGCGCGGGCATCGAGGAGGCCGCGGCGCGCGCCCTGACCACCGTCCGGCAGGTCATGCCCGCGCGGCGGCGCCGGCGGATCGGCACCCTCCAGGTCACCGCCGTCGAGCGGCCCGCGACCCGGCCGGATCCACCGGTCGGCGGCGGCGTTCTCGCGGCGATCGGCGCCGCCGTCCACGCCCGCGAGGTGCTGCGCTTCGACTACGCTCCCGCGTTCCCGCCGGGAGCCGGCGGAGACGACGCCGAAGGTCCGCCGCGCCGGGGGCAGCCCCACCACCTCGTCATCTGGGGCGGGCGCTGGTACCTCGTCGCCTGGGACCTGGACCGCGACGACTGGCGCACCTTCCGCGCCGACCGGATCACCCCGCGCATCCCTGCGGGCCCTCGCTTCACCCCGCGCGAACCGCCCGGAGGAGACGTGACCGCCTTCGTGGCCGGCAGGTTCCAGGGCTCCGACGGCTCCGGCCTCCGGCCCTGTCGCGGAGAGGTGATCCTCGGCCGCCCCGCCGCCGCCGTGTCCCCCTACGTCCGCGACGGAGTCGTGGAGGAACTCGGCCCGGACCGCTGCCGGCTCATCCTGGGCTCGTGGTCATGGCACGGCCTGGCCGCCGCCATCGGCAGGTTCGACGCCGACATCGAGGTCGTCGGGCCGCCCGAGCTCAGGGACGCCTTCGCGCACCTGGCCCGCCGCTACGCCCACGCCGCGGGCGAGGTCACGCTCCCGTGAACCTCGGGGGACGCTTCTCGCGGAAGGCGCGGGTGCCCTCCTTGGCGTCCTCGGAGGCGAAGACCGGCCAGCCGATCTCATCGGAGATCTTCAGGGCCGCGTCCTCGTCGAGGCCCTCCGTACGGCGGTGGGTCCGCAGGATCGCCTGGACCGACAGCGGGCCGCAGGCGGCGATCCGGTCCGCCACCTCCCGGGCCGCCGTGAGCGCCTCGCCGTCCGGCACCACTCGGGTGATCAGGCCCATCCGCAGGGCCTCCTCCGGTGTCACCGGGCGACCCGTCAGCAGGATGTCCATCGCGAACGTGTACGGGATCTGCCTCGGCAGCCGCACCGCCGAGCCGCCCATCGGGAACAGGCCACGCCTCGCCTCGAACAGGCCCAGTGTCGCGTTCTCGGCGACCACGCGGATGTCGGTGCCGAGCAGCAACTCGGTGCCCCCGGCCACGGCGGAGCCCTCGATGGCGCTGATCAGGGGCTTGCCCGGCCGGGTGTCGCGGAGCAGCCCCTTCCAGTGGAAGTCGGTCAGTTCGGCGGCGCGGCGGCGGACCCGCTCGTCCGAGGACGGCTCGCCCATCGCCTTCAGGTCGGCGCCGGCGCAGAAGTGGCCGTCCGCGCCGGTCAGGATGCCCACCCGTACGCCGTCGGTGGAGTCGATGTAGGCCCAGGCGTCGGCCATCCCCACGAGCATGTCGGTGCTCAGCGCGTTGCGCGCCTCCGGGCGGCGCATCGTCACGGTGACCACGTGGCCCTCGCGTTCGACGACGCAGTGTGCGGTGCTGATCGGCAGCGGCTCCGCCATGACCGCCTCCCTCCAGGACCGATAACGAGAACGGATTCTAGTATTGGGATTACGCATCGAACAGGGGTTGTCGCCTAAAACGAGAACATGATTCACTGCGGATCTGGGCACCTCCGTACGCGAGACGCAGGAGGGATTCGATGGGCACGCTGGGCTTCTGGCGGCTGGCCGCGAACGACCCCGGCCGGGTCGCGGCGGTCGACCCGGACGGCACCACGTACACGGCCGGGGAGCTTCTCGCGCGCTCCAACCGCCTCGTCCACGGCCTGCGCGACCTCGGCCTGCGGCCCGGCGACGGCATCTGCGGCCTGGTGCCCAACGGCGTCGACGGGCTCGTCATCTACCTCGCCGCGCTCCAGGCCGGCTGGTACTACACCCCGATCAGCTGGCATCTCGCCGGTCCCGAGATCGCCTACATCGTCGCCGACAGCGAGGCCAAGGCCTTCTTCGTGCACGAGCGCTACGCCGCCCAGGGCATCCCCGGTGCGGCCGCCATCGATGAGCACCGCCGGTTCGCGATCGGGGGCGAGCTGCCGGGGTTCCGGCCGCTGGACGACCTGGTCGCCGGGCGGCCCGGCACGCCGCCCGACGAGCGCACGGCCGGCGCGACCATGCACTACACCTCCGGCACCACCGGGCGGCCGAAGGGCGTGCGCCGGGCGCTGACCGGCATCGATCCCGACGACTCGGCCGAGCTGATGACGTTCCTGCTGACGTTCTTCGGCTTCACCCCGGGCCCGCCCAACGCGCACCTGGTGACCTCGCCGAACTACCACACGGCGGTGACCCAGTTCGGCGGCTCGGCGCTGCACATGGGCCACACGCTCGTCTACATGGACCAGTGGGACGCCGAGGAGACGCTCCGGCTCATCGAGCGATACAAGATCACCAACACCCACATGGTGCCGACCCACTTCAAGCGGCTCCTCGCACTCCCCCGCGAGGTGCGGGAGCGCTACGACGTCTCCTCGATGCGCTGGGCGATCCACGCCGCCGCGCCCTGCCCGGTGCCGATCAAGCAGCAGATGCTCGACTGGTGGGGCGACTGCGTGTGGGAGTACTACGCGGCCACGGAGGGCGGCGGCACCATCGCGAGCCCGCAGGACTGGCGGGAGCACCCGGGCACCGTCGGCAAGGCGTGGCCGATCAGCGAACTGCTGGTCGTGGACGACGACGGCGCCGAGGTGCCCGCCGGAACGCCCGGGACGATCTACATGAAGATGGCCGGTATCGAGTTCGAGTACAAGGGCGACGAGGAGAAGACGAAGGCCGGCCGGCTCAAGGACCACTTCACCGTCGGCGACATCGGTTACCTCACCGAGGACGGCTTCCTGTTCCTGTCCGACCGCAAGGCCGACATGATCATCTCCGGCGGGGCGAACATCTACCCGGCCGAGATCGAGAACGAGATCATGATCCATCCCAAGGTCGCCGACGTCGCGGTCTTCGGCATCCCCGACGATGACTGGGGCGAGCAGATCAAGGCCGTCGTCGAGCCGGCCGAGGGCGTGCCACCCGGCCCGGCGCTGGCGGAGGAGATCCTCGCCTCGCTCGACGGCCGGCTGGCCCGGATGAAGTGGCCGAGATCATTCGACTTCGTCGAGCACATGCCGCGCGAACCCAACGGCAAGCTCCTCAAACGCCGCCTGCGCGATCCTTATTGGAAGGACCGGGATCTGAGCGGCGAACCGACGAACGAGCGGAGTGGGCGGCGAGGAACGAGCCGCCCGCGCAGCGAGTGAGGAGGAGAGCGCGACCATGAACACGCAATTTGACTCGCTGACAGCGGATCACGCGTTGGAGTTCCCCGGTGGCTACACGCGCTCCGTCGGGCCGGTGATCGGGCGGTTCCTCACCGAGTTGCGCGACGGGCGGCTCGTCGGCGTCCGGACGGTCTCGGGCCGGGTGCTGTTCCCGCCCGTCGAGTACGAGACCGACGGCACCGCCGTCACCGAGGAGTTCGTCGAGGTCGGGCCCGAGTGCGTCGTCGGCGCGTACGCCTGGGTGCCGCGCCCGCGCCCCGGCCATCCCCTCGACCGGCCGTTCGCGTGGGCGCTGATCACCCCGGACGGCGCGGACACCGCGGTGCTGCACGTCCTGGACCTCGGCGTCTTCGAACTCGGGGCGAAGCCCCCGAAGACGCTGCGCGCCGGGCTGCGCGTACGGCCGAAGTGGCGGGCCGAGCGCACCGGCGCGATCGGCGACATCGAGTCCTTCCGCCCCGACGTGACGATGATCAACGCTCCGGTCCGGGCGGACTACCGGCTGAGCGCGGGCCGGGCGCTGAGCCGGTTCCTCGGCGGCGTCGCCGAGGGGCGGCTGCTGGGCCACCGCTGTGAGGTCTGCGGCAAGGTCTACGTGCCGATGAAGGGGATGTGCCCGGTCGACGGCGTGCCGACCACCGAGGAGGTGGAGGTGCCCGACACCGGCACGGTCACGACGTTCGCGGTCAACAACATCCCCGATCCGCGCGCGCCCGACGTGCCGTTCGTGTCGGCGTACGTCCTCCTCGACGGCTCCGACATCGCGATGGTCGCGCTGGTGGCGGGCATCCCGGCCGATGAGGTGCGGATGGGCATGCGGGTACGCGCCGCGTGGCGCCCGCGCGAGGAGTGGGGTCAGACGATGGCCAACATCAAGTGGTTCGAGCCCACCGGCGAACCCGACGTCCCCTTCGACGACATCAAGGACTACCTTTGACCAGCCCCGAGATCGCGGTCGTGGCGTTCGCGCAGACCGAGCACACCGGTCAGGACTCCGGGCTGACCGAGGTCGAGATGCTCGCCCCGGTCATCACCGAGGTGAAGCAGGGCACGGGCCTGACGCGGTTCGGCTTCACCTGCTCCGGGTCGCTCGACTACCTCGCCGGCGCGCCGTTCTCGTTCGTCTCCGCGCTCGACGCGGTCGGCGCCTGGCCGCCGATCTCCGAGAGCCACGTCGAGATGGACGCCGCCTGGGCCCTGTACGAGGCGTGGGTGCGGCTGCGGCACGGCGACATCGACACCGCACTGGTGTACGGGTTCGGCAAGTGCTCGCAGGTCGTGCGCGAGGACGGCGAGTCGGGGCTGCCGGAGCTGATGACGCTGCAGCTCGACCCGTACTGTCTGGCGCCGCTCGGACCCGACCAGACCTCCCTGGCCGCGCTCCAGGCACGGGCGTACCTCGACGCCGGGCACAAGGAGGACGACCTGCGCGCGGTCGCCGTGCGCTCGCGCGCCGCCGGGCGCGCCAACCCGTACGCGCTCGACCTGGCCGAGCCGGGCGAAGAGGAGTACGAGGTCGCGCCGCTGCGTCCGTCCGACTGCCCGCCGGTGACCGACGGCGCGGCCGCGATCGTGCTGGCCACCGGCGACCGGGCCCGTGAGCTGTG
>NZ_JBHLZP010000471.1:0-6258 GCF_042429965.1 Actinoallomurus acaciae | reverse complement strand
TGCCGGCGGCGTGGGCGAGCAGCGCGCCGGTGGCGCGCGAGTCGGCGTACTCCTCGATCCGGGTGATGCGCCCGCCGTCGACCGTGACGAACAGGCACGCGGGCACCCGCACCGCCGTGCCGTCGGGGAGCCGGCCGCGCAGCACGTGCCGCTGGACGTACCCGTGCGCGGCCGGGTCGCGCCGGATCTCCTCGTAGCGGAAGTCGTGCAGGTTGCGGGCCAGCCAGCGCAGGGTGCGGAGGTTGTCCTCGACGGTCTGCTCGGTCTCGTCGCCGTTGTGCCAGATCCGTGCGTCCGGGGCGTACAGCCCGCGCAGCGCCTCGGTGTCGCCGCTCGTGATCGCGGCGACGAATCCGGCGGCGAGATCTTCGTGATCCGAGTGCACGGCGGCTCCTTCGGGTGAGGCGTGGCGGCGGGCTTACGGAACACCCCCCAGTCCCAGCGCGCGGACGGTGAGGGCGTCGAGGGTGTCCAGGAGGCGTTCGGTGTCGTCGCCCTCGCCCTGGACGAGCCGCAGGTAGAGGGAGTGGTCGACCATCGCGGCGAGCGCGCGTGCGGCCAGGTCGGCGTCGAGGCCCGCGTCGACGAGTCCCTCGCTCTGCCAGCGGCGGATCGCGCGGGCCGAGCGGCCGGTCGCGGTGGCGCGGTGCCGCCGCCGCATCTCGCGGAACTCCTCGTTGAACGTGGCGACCTGCTCGATGATCGCCATCATCCGGGCGTTGCGCAGGTAGGCCGCGTAGTAGGAGCGGTTGGCGCGGCGTACGCGGTCCTGCGGGGCGGCGTCCGGGCCGAGCGGCAGGCGGTCGCGCCCGGTCATGTCGGAGAAGATCCGGTCGGCGATCTCCCGGAGGACGGCCTCTTTGGAGTCGAAGTAGGTGTAGAAGGTGCCGTACGCGGCGCCGGCGCGCTCGGTGATGTGGCGGACCCGCGTGTCGAGGAAGCCCATCTCCTCGAAGACCTCGCGGGCGGCCTGGATCAGGCGCTCCCGCGTGCGCACGCCGCGCTCGGTCAGCGCCGTCGTGCTCTCCTGCGCCATCGCCCTCCGCCTCCCGCCCACGTCCGGAACCTCGGGGTCTTGACAGTACGGCGTCGGCGGACCAATGATGCGGAGAAGTTGACCTGACTGTCAAGTCAACTCCGGGCCGTGGCGGGTCCCCACGGGCGATGCCATGCCGGACCTGCGGGAACCTCGGGAGCGCTGCGCCCGGACGGGCACGCCGGCAAGCGCGAGACGCGCACGCGTCCCGCCCCCACCTCGAAGGAGTGAGTCACCATGGCCAGGAAGAACCCCGAGTTCGAGCTGGGCGGGATCAACCACCTCGCCCTGGTCTGCTCGGACATGCGGCAGACCATCGACTTCTACTCCGGCGTCCTCGGCATGCCGCTGATCAAGACGATCGAGCTGCCGGGCGGCATGGGCCAGCACTTCTTCTTCGACTGCGGAGGCGGCGACTGCGTGGCGTTCTTCTGGTTCCCCGACGCCCCGGACGGCGTGCCGGGGATCTCCGCGCCGCCCGGCCGCCCCGAGCAGGGCGACCTGCTGAGCGCGGTCGGCTCGATGAACCACGTCGCCTTCACCGTGCCGCCCGAGCGCTTCGAGGAGTACCGCCGCCGGCTCAGGGCCAAGGGCGTGACGGTCAGCCCGATCCTCAACCACGACGACAGCCCGGCCGGGATCGCACGCGAGATGTACGACGGCGTGTTCGTCCGCTCCTTCTACTTCCAGGACCCCGACGGCATCCTCCTGGAGTTCGCCTGCTGGACCCGGGAGTTCACCGACGCCGACGTCTCCCACACGCCGAGGACGGCGGCGGACCGCCGTACGCCCACGCACGCCTGACCGGAGGATCCATGCCGCGCCTGCGAGAGGTACCCCGCGCCGAGGTCACCGACGAGCGGATCCTGTTCTTCTACGACCGCCTGTTCGGCCCCGACCGCGACCCCGCCGTCGACCACGGCACCGCGACCGGCTCGCCCGGCGACTGGTGGACCGTCTTCGCCCAGTCCCCGGAGGTCTTCCGCCACGCCGTACGCGGGTTCGCGCTCTACCGCGACGCGAAGATCGACCCGCTGCTGCGCGAGCTCGGGCAGTCGCGGGCCGGCTGGGCGCGCGGCAGCCAGTTCGTCTTCTCCCAGCACTGCAAGCAACTGCGCGCGCTGGGAGTGCCGGAGGAGAAGGTCCAGGCCGTCGCGTACTGGCAGACCGCCGGCTGCTTCTCCGAGCTGGAGCGCGCGGTGCTCGCCTACACCGACGGCCTCGTGCTCGACGGCGGCCGGGTGCACGACGAGATCTTCGCGGTGCTGAGGCGGCACCTCACCGATGAGGAGATCCTCCTGCTCACCTACGTCACCTGCCTGTACGAGATGCACGCGACGATGGCCAAGGCGCTGCGGCTGGAGTTCGACGACCGGGAGGAGCCCATCGTCGAGGTGGCCGCGCCCGAGGGGTACGGCTCGCGCGACATCGCCGACGACATCGCCGGAGACGGCCGATGACGTTCGAGGTGCCCGAGCGCGTCCGGCCGGTGCGCGACGCCGTGCACACCTTCATGACCGAGCGGGTCGAACCCGCCGAGCCGGTCCTGGCCGCCGGCGGCGAGGCCGCCGCCGAGAGGCTCCGCGACCTGCGGCGTGAGGCCAAGGACGCCGGGCTGTGGGCGCTCGGCCACCCGGCCGAGCCGGGCGGCGGCGGCGTGCCGTTCCTGGACTACGTGTTCGTCAACGAGGTGCAGGGCCGCAGCGAGTGGGGCCAGCTCGCCCTCGGCACGTTCACCCTCCAGGACTCCCTCATGCTGCACGAGTACGCCGACGCGCGCTGGCGCGAGCGGTACCTGGCGCCGATGGTGGCGGGGGAGGTGTCGCCGAGCTTCGCGATGACCGAGCCGGAAGTCGCCGGCTCCGACCCGACCGGCCTGCGCACCACCGCCGAGCTGGACGGGGACGAGTGGGTGATCCGGGGCCGCAAGTGGTTCACCACCGGGGCCGCGGCCGCCGCGTACACGACGGTCATGTGCCGTACGGAGCCGGAGGGCACACCGCCGCACCGGGCGTTCAGCATGATCATCGTGCCGACCGGCACGCCCGGCCACCGGATCGTGCGCGACCTGCCGGTGCTCGGCCTGGCCGGCGGCCACTACGAGGTCGCCTACGAGGACGTGCGCGTGCCGGCCGGCAACCTGCTCGGCCCGCGCGGAGAGGGCTTCCGCATCGCGCAGCGGAGGCTCGGCCCCGGCCGCATCTTCCACTGCATGCGCTGGCTCGGGCAGGCACAGCGCGCCTTCGACCTGCTGTGCGAACGACTGAACTCCCGCACCGCCTTCGGCGGCCCGCTCGCGGACAAGCAGCTCATGCAGCGGCACGTGTTCGAGTCCTACGCCGAGATCCAGTCCGCGCGGCTGCTCACGCTCCAGGCCGCGCACCGGATCGACGCCGGTGACGAGGCGCGCGTCGAGATCTCCGTCATCAAGGTCGTCGGCGCGCGGATGCTGCACAACGTCGTCGACCGGGCCATCCAGGCGTACGGCGCGGCCGGGCTCACCGACGACCTGCCGCTGTCGCGGATGTACCGGCACGCGCGGGAGGCACGCCTGTACGACGGCCCGGACGAGGTGCACACCCAGAGCGCGGCGCGCCGCGTCCTGCGTGAGTACCGGGACGGCGGCAACTGGGAGTTCGGCCTCCGCTGAGGTCCACGGGAAGACGCTGAGGTCCACGGGAAGACAAGGACAAGAACGCATGCCGACCGATCCGTCCGTCTCTCCGGGGCCGCTCGCCGACCTTCGCGTCGTGGAGATGGCCCAGCTCATCGCGGGCCCGTTCTGCGGGCAGCTCCTCGGCGACTTCGGCGCCGAGGTGATCAAACTTGAGGCGCCGGGCGCCGGCGACCCGATGCGCCAGTGGGGCCGGGAGAAACCGCACGGCCGCCCCCTGTGGTGGCCGGTCATCGCGCGCAACAAGAAGTCGGTGACCTGCGACCTGCGGACCGCCGAGGGGCAGGACCTGGCCCGGCGCCTCATCGACCGGGCCGACATCGTCGTGGAGAACTTCCGGCCCGGCACGCTCGAACGCTGGGGCCTCGGCTTCGACCGGCTGCGCGCCACCAACCCGGGCCTGGTCATGGTGCGGGTGACCGGGTTCGGGCAGACCGGCCCGTACGCGCCCCGCGCCGGGTACGGCTCGATCGGCGAGGCGATGGGCGGTCTGCGGCACGTCACCGGCGACCCCGACGGCCCGCCCTCGCGAACGGGGATCTCCCTCGGCGACTCGCTCGCCGGGCTGTTCGCCGCCCTCGGCGCGCTCGCCGCCGTGCACGGCCGCCGGCGGACCGGCCGGGGACAGGTCGTCGACTCCGCCATCTACGAGGCCGTGCTGGCGATGATGGAGTCGCTCCTGCCCGAGTGGGCGGTCGCCGGCTACCAGCGCGAACGCACCGGGCCGGTGCTGGGGAACGTCGCGCCCAGCAACGTCTACCCCGCCGGGGACGGTGAGATGGTGCTCATCGCGGCCAACCAGGACACGGTCTTCCGGCGGCTTGCCGCCGTGATGGAGCGGCCGGAGCTGGCCGCCGACGACCGCTACGCCACGCACTCCGCGCGCGGACGCAACATGGCGGAGCTGGACGAGCTGATCGCCGCGTGGACCGCGCGGTTCGGCGTGGAGGAACTCCTCGGCCGGCTGCACGACGGAGGCGTGCCGGCGGGCCGCATCTACACCGCGCGCGACATGTTCGCCGACCCGCACTTCGCCGCCCGTGAGGCCATCGTCCGTCTCGTCCACCCGGAGCTGGGGGAGCTCCCGATGCACAACGTCTTCCCCCGGCTCGGCGAGACGCCCGGCTCCGTACGCCGGCCCGGCCCGGCGCTCGGCGAGCACAACGCCGAGGTCTACGGCGACCTGCTGGGCATCGGCGAAGCGGGCCGCGCCGCCCTGGCCGAACGCGGCGTGATCTGACACGTGTTGTATTACCGGCATGCTGGATTACGACCGCGAAGCCGACCGTTACGACGCGACCCGTGGTGGGGACGCCAGAGCCGCATCCGCGGCCGCCGCGGTGCGAGCGCTGTTGCCCGCGGACACCGCGAGGCTGGCCGACCTGGCCTGCGGCACCGGGATCGTCACCGTCCGCCTCAGGGAGCCGGGCCGGCAGGTCATCGGCATCGACCTCTCCTCCGGGATGGCCCGTATCGCCGGAACACGGCTGCCGGGCCGGATCGCGATCGGCGATGTGACCAGGCTTCCGCTCGCCGACGCGTCGGTGGACGCCGTGGTGATGGTCTGGCTTCTCCACCTGATGAACGAGTCGGCCTCCGCCGTGGCCCTGACCGAGGCCGCACGCGTCCTGCGGCCTGGCGGGACACTGCTCACCACCGTGGACAAGAACGACGCGGTCTTCGCCGCGGGCGGCGATGTCACCGCCCTGATCGAGCCCGTCCGCGCGGCGCACGCGGCACCGGGGACGGACGCCACCGGCCGCGTGACCGACCTGGCGGGCCGGCTCGGGCTGACGGTGACCGCGCACGGCGCGTTCCCCGGAACCGGACAGGGCCGATCCCCGCGCTGGTGGCGCGAACGGCTCTCGGGCGGCGCCTTCGCCTGGGCCGAGGCCGCCGGTGACGACCTGACCGCCCTGTGCGAGCGGCTCCGGGAACTTCCGGACCAGGACCGGCCGCGCCCGGACCCCGTCTACCGCCTCATCCGGCTCACCGCGCGGTCGGGCGGCGGGCGCTAACCGGCGGCGAGCTTGTCCTGGGTCTGCCAGGAGGTCTGGAGGGCGGAGCCGGAGCCCCGGCACCGGCCGACGTTCACGGCCACCGAGTCCTCCGTACGGGTCGTCTTCGCGCCGAAGCGAGCCTTGGGGCCGTTG
This sequence comes from Actinoallomurus acaciae, assembly GCF_042429965.1. NCBI lineage: Bacteria > Bacillati > Actinomycetota > Actinomycetes > Streptosporangiales > Thermomonosporaceae > Actinoallomurus > Actinoallomurus acaciae. Next base: position 395 of record NZ_JBHLZP010000471.1, on the reverse strand, counting down.
TCGAAGGCGCGTACGCGGCCGTCGCGGGAGGACAGGATCGTGCTGATGAAGGTCTCCTGAGCGCCGGTGACATGGCCGCGGAGCTGGAGGCAGATGTCCCAGCCGTCCTTGGCCGCGGTGTCGCCCAAGACCGCGGTGCCGGTGTACGCGCCGCGGCAGACCGACACCTTGAGCTGGACGGACCCGGCGTGGGTCACGGTGTACGCCCGCTGGTAGTCGCGGCAGCCCTTGGCCGGTTTCTTCTTCGGCTTCGCGATGGGGGCACCGGACCGGACGCCGTTCAGCCGGGGCCGGTGCGTGACCGGCGTCCGGGTCGGCGTGGGCGCGGTCGGCGCGGTGACCGCGGTACGGACCGGGGGAGCGGTGGCGGCGTCGCCGCCGTCCGGCCACAGCGG